>VXPR01000033.1 GCA_009839405.1 Gammaproteobacteria bacterium | reverse complement strand
GCCGCTGCCGCGAGCCCCCTCCCGAGCCCGCCGTCCCGCCCTCCCCCCCCCCCCCCCCTCCCCCCCCCTGGGGGCGCCCATCCCCGCCCCGAGGCGGGGCGCGTCGGCAGTTCATCGGTGCGTTCAATACGAGCGGGGACAAGCCCGGGTCAAGCCCCACCCCACGGGGAGCACTTTTTCTGCAGTTGGGCTTCTGGCTTGGCCGCAAACGCGCCTAGGCGGCGTTCTCGCGCACGTAAACAAACTCGTCCGCGCTCGACTGGTCCGCATCGAACTCATAGCCCTCGGCCGCGAACTCCTTGAGGCCGCGCAAGGTCTCGACGCGATTGCGCGCGATGTATGCCGCCATCAGCCCTCGAGCGCGCTTGGCGAAGAAGCTGATCATGCGATCGCGTCCGTCCTTGCGTTCGAGGAATCGCGTGTTGATGAGCCGGGCATCGAGTTCGGCGGGGCGCACTGCGCCAAAGTACTCGTTGGATGCAAGATTGACGAGCACCTTCACCCGATGGCCCCCGAGTTCCTCGTTCAGCGCATCGGTGATGGTGCTGCCCCAGAACTCGTAGAGATTGCGCCCGCGGGGGTTCTCGAACTTGGTGCCCATCTCCAGTCGGTAAGGATGGATCATGTCGAGCGGCTTCAAGAGGCCATAGAGCCCCGACAGGATGCGCACGCGTCGCTGTAGCGACGTGAGTTCGCGCGGTTCCATGTCCCAGGCAGCGAGCCCCATGTACACGTCGCCGCGGAACGCCAGCGCCGCCTGCTTGGCACCGCGATTGTCCGGACGCCACTCGTGATAGCGGTTGCAGTTGAGTTCACCCAAGCGAGTGCTGATGCCCATCAGGTCGCTCACCTCGCCCGGCGCCAGTTCGCGCAAGCCGTCTATGAGTTCGGCAGTGTGGTCGAGGAACCCCGGCATGGAGCGCTTGCGAGTGTGCGGGCGGCTCTCGAAATCGAGCGACTTCGCGGGCGAGATGACGGCGAGCATAGCGACTACCCCCTCATGAACCCTGGATGACCCTCACTGAGCCGAAGAAACATCACACGTCCGGCAAGCATGTGCTGCCGGGCGAAACGGAGTCGATTGTAGCAAAGCCCCGTCCGTCCTCTTCGCGCCCGTCCCTATAATCCCCGCCCATGATCGGTGCAGGGAAAACAGACGTCGGCGTCGTCCGCAGCGTGAATCAGGACCGCTTCGCCGTGCGCGAGGAGCTGGGCCTCGCGATCCTTGCCGACGGCATGGGCGGTGCCAAGGATGGCGACGTGGCCGCCGAGATGGCGGTGGAAGCCACCATCGAGCACTTGGGCGAGATCATCCACGAGCGACCGGTGGAGGCAGACGACCTGCGCGCCGCGGCAACCCTCGCCAACCGGCGCGTGTACGACTACGCGAACGAAGACCCCTCCCGCTTCGGCATGGGCACCACCCTCGTCATCGTTGTCTTCGACGGGCAGCGGGCGCTGGTGGGGAACCTCGGCGACTCGCGCTGCTACCTCTTTACCAAGGGCATTCTGGTGCAGGTGACCACCGACCACAGCGTCGTGCAAAGACTCGTCGACAACGGCGAGATCAGCTTCGCCGAGGCGCGCAACCACCCGGAACGCCATGTGCTATCCACCGCCATAGGCGTCGAGCCACGCGTACAGATGGACGTGTCCACCCTGTACCTGAACGACGACGAACGCCTAATGATGTGCAGCGACGGGCTTTCCGATCTGGTGGACGACAAGCAGATCGCCATGAACCTGCGCGCATGGGGCAGCAACGCCGAACGCGGCGTGGAACGGCTCGTGGACGCGGCCAAAGCCGCTGGCGGACGCGACAACGTGACGGTCGTGCTCGTCGGGCCGTAGCGAGGAGATCGCACCATGATGCAAGAGACCATCGAGCAGCGCCTGACGGACGCCTTCGATCCACTGCACCTCGAGGTGGTGAACGAAAGCGACAATCACAGCGGGCCATCCGGCCGGGAGACGCACTTCAAGGTGGTGATCGTCAGCGAGGCATTCGCGAGCGTGCCTCTCGTTGCCCGCCATCGCATGGTCAACCGCACGCTCGCGGACCAACTCGCCGGCGGCGTCCACGCCCTCGCCATGCACACCTACACCGAGGCGGACTGGCGCAAGCGCTTCGGCGAAGCACCCATGTCACCACCCTGCGCAAACTCGTGACCGGGGCAGAGGAGGCCGGCGCCTGGGTCGCCGCCTTCTACGCGTTCCGCCCAATCGCGCACCCCGAAGCCCTACGCGAAGATGTCGAACAGGCCTGCCGCGAGCGCAGCTTGCGTGGCACGGTCTTGATTGCACCCGAAGGCATCAACGTTGCTCTGGCCGGTCGCCGCCCCAACATTGAAGCCGCGATCGAGCGATGCTTCCACTGCGTGCGGAACCGCGTGCAGTGGTCGCGCGGAGCCGCCGGCAACCCGGTGTTCGACCAACTCAAGGTGCGCGTAAAGCCCGAGATCGTCACCTTCGACCTGGCCTTGGATGCGAAAACGCCCGTGGCGAAACACGTCGCGCCGTCGGATTGGAACCGCCTGATCCAAGACCCAGACACCTTAACCCTCGACACCCGCAACGCCTTCGAGTCCACCCGCGGCACCTTCCGCGGCGCCCGCCCTGCAAACACCGACTCGTTCCGCGAGTTCCGCACCTACGCCGACACCCTGCGTCGCGACGGCCAACGTCGCATCGCCCTGTTCTGCACCGGCGGCATCCGCTGCGAAAAGGCATCCGCCCTCCTGCTCGAACAGGGCTTCGACGAGGTGTACCAACTAGAAGGCGGCATCCTTCGCTACCTGGCCGAAGTGCCCAGCGAGGAGAGCACGTTCGAGGGCGACTGCTTCGTCTTCGACCAACGCGAAGCGGTGGTCCGTGACGAAGCAACGGGCCAAGTCACAGAGCACGGCCATGTGCCGCGTGTGGAACCCCCGTCCGCGACTGGCCGCGCTACGAGAGACTAGTCTCCCGCGCACTCGTAGGGCGCGCACCATCTCGCTTCGATCGCCTACCAAGACGTTCGAACCAGGGGAGGAACGGACCCTGGCACGGCAGCATCCCGCCATTCCTACGCGCCGGCAAGACGCCTCCGTCTTTCCGTGCGCTGGCGCACCCCCCACGAGGCTTCGATTTCGCACAAGCCGTGGTGGCAACGTCCTACATATTTTTCTTCAAGCCCGTGCCACCGTTCTCTCTGCCGAAACGTGCACCAAGGCCCGCCCGTGCCTCAGGAACCGCAACACCGTCCCCCACCGACGCCGCGCCGCCACGCACATCGCTGTGCTAACGTCCCCCTATCCTTCCGGCTCCCCGCCCAAGGAGAACGCCATGCCCATCGCCCGGCAACCCCAACACGTCCGCAAGCCGCGCCTGCCGGCGGCGCCACCCCAGCCGGTACCGGTCGTCGACTACCCGGACTGGGGCTTTGAGCCGATGACGCCCATCCACCGCAAGACGTCGAACGACATCATCACGCGGCTCGAAGACCGCTACCGGCACCGGGCCGACGTGTACGTCGGCGGCGACATGACCATGTACTGGCAGGAAGGAAACAACAAGAGGGCGGTGATGCCGGACGTGTTCGTCGCGTTCGGCCCGTCTCGCGACCAAGCGCGCGAGGTGTGGAAGGTCTGGGAGGAAGGCAAGCTCGCCGATTTCGTGCTGGAGGTGGCGTCGAAGAACACGCATAGGCGCGACCTGACGGAGAAGCAGGCCATCTACGAGAGGCTGGGCGTGACGGAGTACTGGCAGCACGACCCCACGGGCAGGTACCTGCCTTCAATCCTGCTGGGCCAGCGGCTGGGCGCGAAGCGCACCTACGAGCCCGTGCAGCTGGAGACGATGCCCGACGGGACGCCCTACGGTGAGTCGAAGGTCCTGGGCCTGCACCTCTGCCTGGATGAAGGCTCCCTCCTCCTGCTCGATCCAGACACCGGCGAGTTCCTTCCCACCGGCGATGACAAGGACAGCATCATCAAGGACCGGGACCGCGAAATCGAGCAGAAGAACCGCGAAATCGAGGAACTCAAGCGGCGTCTCGCCAAGCCCTGACGGGGCCAGCCTCAGGGGTTATGGAAATCCCACTCGCTCCAGTGGTCGCACATGGCGTTGATGGCCACGCGCCACGGGTCGTGGCCTTCGGGGTAATCGAGGAATTCGCCGTTCCAGCCCCGGTCTGGGTGGTCGCTGTCGCCGCGGACTTTGGCGCCGCCGGGGCGGTGGCGGCGGAAGCGGAAGTAGACGTTCATGCGTGGGTCGGGGCCGAAGTTGCTGCTCGCGCCGTGCGGGCAGGCGTGCAGGGTGATCACGGCGTCGCCTTCGTCCATCAACACGGGGGTGGGCTTGAGCCACAGCGCGCCGTCGTCCGTGGTGGTGGCATCGGTGAGGAAATGGTCGCGGATGGTGTCCGGGAGCATGGTGAGGCGCACGCCGCCGTTGCCGGCGGGAGATAGGCGAGGCCAGCCAGGGCCTTCAGGGCCCACCGGGCCGCCGTTGTCGCGTTGGTAGCGGAAAAACTCCTCCACCAACTCATGCGCGCCCGCCAACACGCAGAGGTTGCCGCGGCCGAACTCGGTCTGGTCGTTGAGCGCGACGCCCACGAACGCGGTGAAGCTGCCGAGGGAGAGCGTTCGCGCCGGGTCCTGGAACAGCGGCGTCATGTTGGCCCCGAGCTCTGCGGCGGTGGCGTCACCGAAATGATGCGTGCGCGGCGCCTGCCACGAATCCACCTCACGCGGCGTCTGCGGAATGTCCGGCGAGTACCACGAACCATCGAGGTGCGGCTGCCAGCCAAAGTTCGGCAGGTCGTGTTCGGGTTCGGGATAAAGCACCGCCGCGAATCCCCGCTCCGGCGCATCGAACGGTCCCATCGCATTCAGCATGATGTCCGAGAGCGGACTCTTGTTGACGAGGTCCGCAAGCACCCCGTCGATGCCCGTGTCATGCGAGTGCCGCCGAAAGCCGTTGCTGCGCGCATCGAGGTAGATCGCCCGCCGGGCGGCCCCGGTCAAATCCCGCGACACGACTCTAGGCACAACCACGAATCCATCCCGTACCAAGGCGCGCTTCTGATCCGACGTAAGCTCGCTCGCCTCGCTCATCCTGCCTCCCAAACGCGGCTCGGCTGGACATTATGTCGCATGGCGATGTCGCGGGCGCCTACCCTCGCTTGCCCTGGAACGAGGGGCCATCTTGAGCCGTGGCCTGTTGGCTCGGTTGAGCGCCCCACTTGGCCATGGGGGAAACGACGGCCGTTCGCAAGGCAGTCGAACCGACGTCAGCATCCGCTAAGGCGGCTCAGTCGTGGTCGCGATCCAGCCGCTCGATGAACTCTTCGGTGCTTTCGCAGGTAAAGAGCAAGCCGCCCATCTTGCCCAGAATCTCTTGGCTCGGGTGGCCATCGAGTGCGTCCGCAAGGCGCTTGCCGGCCGAGCGTCCGAAACGCTGGCCGGCCAGTCTGACGAGCAGGTCGCGCTCCCCTTCCTGCCTGCCTTGCTGTCTCCCTTCCTCGCGCCACTCTTCGCGCCAGCGCAGGCCTCGGTCTTCGTATAGCTGCACCATTTCGGACTCCTTTGCGTTTTCCATCGCATCGAAGGTCGCAAGTTGCAGGCCGTCGACCAGCAGCACTTCCTCTACCCAGACGTGCATCCCGGCGCGGAACTGCAGATGCTCAACTCCTGGGAAGCGCCGCCACTCCTCCTTCAGTTGACGCAACAGTGTGCTGACGTCGCGGCAGCGAACCAGCGGGCTGCGGCAAGGAAGCGGTTGTTGGTCGGTCCCGCCGGTAACGATGCCTTGTCGCCAATGTCCACGGCAATATACGCCTGCGGCTGGTGGGGCGCGACCTCTCGCGCCGCCTCTGGTGGGAGGCCGGCCATCGGCTCGGCACCGTCCGCTGCGCGCCACCTGTCCCTGCCCGTATGGATCACGAACGGCAGCACGAGGGGCCGATCTTCGGGTTGAATGGTTCCTTGATGGCGCGCCGTGTCCAGCATCCGGTGGGTGTACGCGCGGACACGAGCGAGCATGGTCGCGTCGTTGCGGTCTTGGAACTCGCCGGAGGCCAGCGCGTAGCGGCGCGTGCCGTCGGGGGCGGGCCTTGCGAACGGCATACGGAACGCGGAGTCGCCGATCCTCCGGGAGCGGTCCATGCCTACGAACTCCGTCTGCATGGGCTCGATTGCATCGAGGTCCAGTTCGGCCGCGAGTGCGGGCAACGCGATCCGCACCAGGTCCGCGATCACGTTGCCCATGAACAGGAGCTTGCTGGCCTCGTCGGTACGCCTTCGTCGTTGTGATGCCTTCATGCACCACAGATTGCGCGAAGAAGAAGGGGCAACGGGCGCGCAGGGCAGATCTCCTACGGCAATTGCAGACATCCGCTATTCGGATCGACGAGGTAGCGCCTCGAGTCGCGACGCATCGCCGAACCGGGCAACGCGTGCTTTGCCTTACGGAAGGTCGTTTTTGGGATCCGGCCCTAGGGTCGAGACATTTCGCCCGTGCTCGTCTCGCCCAACAGCGCGACTCAAGGCTTGGCTATGGCGCTGCCAGGAGGGGTTCGAGGATTGGCCAGACGTTTTCGAGCAGCGTCGGTTGGGCCTCGGCTGTGGGGTGGAGGCCATCGCGTTGCATCATCCCTTCAACGGCAGCGGCGCCGTCGAGCAGGAAAGGAACCAAGGGCGCGTTCCAGGCGGTGGCAACTTCGGCGAAGACGTCGCGGAAGGCGGTGGTGTAGCGGGGGCCGTAGTTGGGCGGGATCTGCATGCCCACCACCACGGCCACGGCTCCCGCGTCTGTCACGGCGGCCATCATGCGGTCGAGATTCTCCCGAATGCTCGCCACCGGGTAGCCGCGCAGGCCGTCGTTGCCGCCTAGTTCGATCAGCACCACATCCGGGTCGTAGACGTCGAGCGCCAACGGGAGTCGCGCGAGGCCGCCGCCGGTGGTTTCGCCGCTGACGCTCACGTTCACCACCTTGGCGCGGCCGCCGACGCGTTCGGCCAGCAGATGCACCCATCCTTCGTCGCGTTGAATCCCGTAGGCGGCACTGATACTGTCGCCCACCACCAATACGGTTCTGGCGGGTTCCGAAGCGACGGATTGCGCCGCGAATGTCGTAAACGCAGACAAGGCCACGAGCGTCGCCAGCGCAAGGAGCGCTGGCAGCGAGGCCGGCCACCTTGACCGTCCCGTCCACGAACTGTTCCAAGAGAGATGCATGACGACTCCCATCCTGCGAGCGCAAGGCCTCGTCAAGCGCGTCCCCACAGCCGAGGGGGAACTCACCATTCTTGACGGCATCGACTTCACGCTGCCCGCCGGCGCCAGCCTTGCCGTCGTCGGGGCATCGGGGTCCGGCAAAACGACGCTGCTAGGCATCCTTGCCGGCCTCGATCTGCCAACATCCGGGCAAGTCTGGCTCGACGGCGCAGAGATTACTTCAATGTCCGAAGAGGAACGGGCGCGGGCGCGGGCAAACGCCGTCGGCTTCGTGTTCCAGACCTTCCAGCTCATCGACAGCTTGACGGCACTCGAGAACGTGATGCTGCCGGCGGAGCTGCGCGGCGATGGCAGCGCCCGTGCCGATGCGGCCGAATACCTGCGCCGGGTGGGGCTCGAAGAGCGCGTCACGCACTATCCCCGCCAGCTTTCGGGCGGCGAGCAGCAGCGGGTCGCCATCGCCCGCGCCTTCGCGTCGCGGCCTAGCGTCCTGTTCGCCGACGAACCCACGGGTAACCTCGACACCGCCACCGGGCGTCGCGTTGCGGACCTTCTGTTCGACCTCAATCGCGAGTCCTCGGCAACGCTCGTGTTGGTCACCCACGACAAGTCGCTCGCGGGGCGCTGCGAGCATGTCATTACCTTGGAGGCGGGCCGCATGGTCATGCCGATGGCGAGGGCTGCCGGATGACGCTTTCCCTGGTGTTGCGATTGACGGCACGCGACTGGCGTGCCGGTGAACTGCGCTTGCTGCTCGCGGCGCTTCTCGTCGCGGTGGGCACGGTGTCGGCGATCTCGCTGTTCGTGGATCGCCTGCACCGGGCGCTCTTGGCCGAGTCCGCGACGTTTCTTGCCGCCGACGCGGCGATCTCGTCCTCCTTCGAGTTTCCGGAGGCCTTCCGCGAGGCGGCACGGGCCGCGGACCTTGGTCTCGCCGAGACCATCGGCTTCCCGTCGATGGTGTTTGCGGAGGAACCGAGCAACTTCCGCAGCCAGCTCGCCGGCGTCAAGGCGGTAGCGGAAGACTATCCACTGCGCGGCATCCTGCGGGTTGCGGACGTGCCGTTCGGCGAGGCGCAGGTGACGCGAGACACGCCTGAACGCGGCGAGGTGTGGCTCGACTCGCGCCTGTTCCCGGCGCTCGACGTGGAACCCGGGGATCAAGTCTCGGTGGGCTACGAGAAGTTCACCGTGCGGCGAGCCTTGGTGTCGGAACCGGATCGGGGTGGCGGCCTGTTCGCCATGGGGCCGCGCCTGTTGATGCACATCGACGACGTTCCTGCTACCCGCGTCATTCAGCCCGGCAGTCGCATCGACTATCGCCTGCTGCTCGCCGGCGACGACCAAGCGCTGCAGGGCGTGCGAGATGCCATTGAGGATCAGTTGCGCCCCAACTACCGCTGGATCTCGGCGCGGGAGGCGAGCCCCTTCATAGAGCGCGCCGTGGGTCGGGCGGAGAGCTTCCTCCTGCTCGGCGGCTTGCTTGCAGTGCTGCTGGCTGGCATTGCGGTGGCGCTCGGTGCGAACCGCTACGCCAAGCGGCATTTCGATCACGTCGGCGTACTGAAAACTCTGGGCGCAACGCCACGCTCCATCCTCACGGGCTATCTGGGCCTGTTGAGCTTGGTAGGCGCGCTGGGGGTGGCACTGGGTCTCGCGCTCGGCTTGCTGGCGCATCAGGGCATTCTGATCGCCCTCGGCAGCTTCATCCCCACCGAATTGCCCCTGCCGGGAGAG
>VXPR01000058.1 GCA_009839405.1 Gammaproteobacteria bacterium | reverse complement strand
GCACTCTACCTGTGCCGGCAGCAAGCCACCGGTCAGGTCAACGCCACTAACCCGCACCCCAGCCCCGCTGTCGGCCAACGGCGCCTCGACCTCCATGTGCGTACCGAACGCATCGCGAAACCGACCCTCGATATCCATGCTCACCCCGACGTCCCGGCCAACGTCGTGAGCATATCGCGCTCCGAACACGGAGCGCCGCCCTGTCGATTGCGAGGGGCCCCGCGGCTTTCCTATGGCCCTGCCCTCTCTCAGGCACGTCAATCCCGGGTGGAGACCGGTCGTTGGCCGGCGTGCCATGCCAAGTTGATCCCGTTCCCCGTGTCGCGCTGGTCGAGCAGGGCGTCGGCTTGGCCTTGGCTGCGCAGGTGCAGGGTTGAAGCCCAGGAGGTGGTGTCCGGATAGTCGGGCAGGCCGGCCCATGCCTCCGTGTCCATACCTTCCAGGGCCTGTCGCAGATCGGCAACGGCGTTGCCAAAGCGCGCCTGCCACTCGCGTTCCACTTCGCGCACGAGCCTTGGCCAGGCGTCGCGCACGTGCTTCGACTTCGGCGTCAGATACACCATGCGAGAGGTGTCCGAAGGCTTGCCCGGCGTCACCACCACGCACAGGTGGCGCTCCGGACCAGAGCGGCCGTTGCCCACCACGTCGCAGAGCTTGCGTGCCGCGCCGAGCGGCATTCCCTCGTCCGGCATGTGGCGGAGGAAGACCGACGCCCAAGCCAAGGAGCCGAGTTCGTGCGCCTCGTAGTCGAGGGTGAAGGCAGTCAACGCCCACGACAACAGGGCTGGCAATGTCAGGGAAGGCGGTTCGTTCGCATTGCGCGGCACCACGGGCCATTCTTCCCCGCGCGCTGGCTTGCGCGGCGGCCCCGGTTCCGCTGGCAGATAGCTGCCGCCCGTCAGCGATGCGTCGGCGATGCCATAGCCGACAAGATAGTGCGGCAATTCCAGGTCTTGGCCAGCAGCGACTCCAGCAAGGGCATCGCGCAGGCGCGCCACCGCATCACTGCCGAAGCGCTGCTCCCAACGAGACTCCATCGCCGCCACTCGCTCGCGCCCTGCCCGCTCCATGGCAAGCCCCTGGCGGGTCAGACGAATCCGCTTGGGAACGCGAGCCTTGCCTCGCTTCCCGGGCGTCGGGTCTTCCACGGCCAGCCAACCCATCTCGGTCAGTTCCCGCAGCACCACCCGCAACGCCCGCCGGGAGATGATGGCTCGCTCCCGCACCTCAGCCTCGGTGCCGCCCGGCCCCACCGCTCGCAGCACGTTGGCCCACACCGGGAGCGAGGGAACGCCAGCCGCCGGCGCTTCTCCGTACTCCCGCGTAAACGCCACCAGCGCGTGGCTCAGCAAGGCCGGCAAGGTGGCTGACGCGTTGAGCTCGTCAGGCGCCGGGCCCTGGGCATCGGCACCCCGGCGTGCATGCATCCGCGCGGAGGCATAGCCGAAGTTGCGCACCAGCATCCGCATCGGCGCCTCCCCGGCGACCAGGCAAACGGAAGCCGGACCGCCATCGGAAGCCACCGCCTCTCGCCTTACGGGTCCAGCGCGGCGAACCCAACTCGCCTTGCCGGAAACGAAGTGCTCGGTGAGCAGCGCCGCCACCTCTCCGTCCAAGCCGTCCTCGAACACGAGCACGGCTTCATACTCGCCCTCGGGGCCTTCGATCACCCGACTCCCGGCGTTCCCCGTGTCGGCCACCACCACGCCCGGAAACCCAAGCCAGCGCTCACGCAATTGCCTCTCGATTTCCACCGTCACTCCTCCTCGAACCGACACGGGGCCACATGCGTTGCCCCAAATGACGCGCCACCATATCCCACCCGCCAACAGCGCCTACGCGCCAAGGCTCCGGCCCACCGTTTGAACATCGCCCACGTGCCGGCTACCGTGCGGTTCCATCGACAGGGGATGCAAAGTGCTCGGCCATCTACACCCCATCCAGCCTGACCTGCCGTGACCGACAGCACGGTGCTTCCCCGCGTTCGCGCCGCCCGGCGTTGGCTCGAACAGCGAGTGGTGGGCCAAGACCGCCTGATGCAACGCCTGGTGGTGGCGTTGGTTTGCGGCGGGCACCTGCTCGTCGAAGGCGCCCCCGGCCTCGCCAAGACACGGGCCATCAAGGAACTCGCGCGCGTCGTGGAAGGGGACTTCCACCGCATCCAGTTCACCCCCGACCTGCTGCCCGGCGACATCACCGGCTCCGAGATCTACCGCAACGAAACCGCCAGCTTCGAGTTCCAGCCCGGGCCCGTGTTTCACAACATGGTGCTCGCGGACGAAGTCAACCGGGCCCCTGCCAAGGTGCAGTCGGCGTTGCTCGAAGCCATGGCCGAGCATCAGGTGACGGTGGGACGCCGCACCCTTGCCCTGCCGCCCCTGTTTCTCGTGATGGCGACGCAAAACCCCATCGAGCACGAAGGCGCCTACCCGCTGCCGGAAGCGCAGCTCGACCGCTTCCTCATGCTGGTGCGCGTGGACTATCCGCCGCCGGCCGTAGAACACGAGATTCTGCGGCTGGCCCGGGAAGAGCATGCTGGCCTTGTTAGCGAGGAGCCGGAAGGCCGACTGTCGCAGGAGGACGTGTTTCGGGCGCGGCGGGAAGCGAGCGAGGTGTTCATGGCGCCGGCGGTGGAGCGCTACATCGTCGAGCTGGTGGCGGCAACTCGGTCGCGCAACGACCTCGACTACGGCGCCAGCCCCCGCGCCACCATTGCGATCGACCAATGCGCCCGCATCACGGCATGGCTCGAAGGGCGCGACTACACCTCGCCAGAGGATGTGCAGTCGGTGGCGCACGACGTCATGCGCCATCGACTCATCCCCACCTTCGAGGCGCAGGCGCGCGGTGTCGAGATGGATGTCCTGATCGACGATCTGCTCGGCGACGTGCCGGTGCCGTGAGGGACGTTGCGCGTGACGCTGCTGCCACCGAAACCGCATCGGCGTCTGCCGATGGCCCGGCTCTGAAAGGCGCATACACGAGCCTCGAAGAACTCCTTGCGCTGCGTCACCTGCGGGCTCCAACTCTTCCCCGTCGCGCCAAGGGCCGGCGCGTCGGCATGCACGAATCCCGCCGCAAGGGACGCGGCATCGATCTCGACGAGGTGCGCGAATACCAGCCCGGCGATGATGCCCGCTACATCGATTGGCGGGTCACGGCGCGCAAGGCGCACGCCCACATTCGCGTCTTCCGCGAAGAGCGCGAACTGCCGACGCTGATCGTCGTGGACCAAACCCGATCGATGTTCTTCGGCAGCGTGGCGCGGCTGAAATCCGTAGCGGCAGCGGAGGCGGCAGCGCTGACCGCATGGCGGGCGCTGCAGGCCGGGGACCGGGTTGGCGGCGTGGTCATCGGCGAGACGGAGCTTGCGGCGTTTCGCCCGCATCGCTCCAGCGTCGCCGTGGGACGGTTCCTCGCGGCTGTCGCGAGCGCCAATCAGGCGCTCTCCACCGCCCGCGCCACGGCCGACTCCCTTGGGCAACTGCCGGAGACGCTCGCCCGACTTGCCCCAGCCAATCAACGCATCGTCGTCATCAGCGACTTCGCAGCCCGGGAAGACTGGATCGATGCAGTCACTGCCCTAGCCAGTCGTAACGCGACCTCTTTCGTCGCTATTTTTGACCCACTCGAGCGCAGCCTGCCAAGGGCACGCCGCGCCTTCCACGTCAGCGACGGCATGCGCCGCGTTCGCTTCGACGCGAGCCGAGGCGCCGACGACTACCAACGCCGCTTCGATCGCCGCATGGACCTACTCGCCTCCCACTGCCGCGATACCGGCATCGATCTCACAACCATCGCGACCAACGACCCGACCCCGTAGTCACCGTTCGGGCCGGGTGCCCGCGCCCCCTCTCTGCGGCGAATGCGAGCACGACGGCCAGCAGTTCGCGCGAGCGAACCGCCGACGTGCCCTCATTTGGGGCGCGAACGCGCCCGAAGGGCGCGCGAACGCTCCCGAAGGGCGCTCTTGCAGCGCCGCGTTGCGTGTGGGAAGTTGACCGGTGTTGCTGCAAAGGGCGTGGCGGAGGCAAGAATGTCGCCCGATCTCTTGAGTGACCTGAGAGACATTCACGAGCCGGTCGCGCCTGGGTTTTGGCCGCCGGCGCCGGGGTGGTGGCTGGTGTTCGGGTTGGGGGTGGTCACTCTCGTCCTCGCGGCTTTGCTTGCTAGGCGCTGGCAGCGGCATCGTGCGGCACTGCGTACGCCCTACGTCGCTGCCGAACGGCATGTCCGTCTGGCTGCGCGTCAACATGCGGCTGGCGAAATCGACACCCGCAGCTTGGCGGATCAGGTCAGCGATGTGTTGAAGCGCGTGCTTGTGCGCGTGGAGCAGCGGGAAGGCGCGAGCACTGCCGCCGGGGACGCCTGGGCGCGAGTGCTGGCAGAACGGTTCCCGCAGCCGGAGCTGGCGGGCCTCGGCAAGGCTCTCGGCAACGCCCGCTTTCGACCGCGCTTCGATGCGGACTCGACGAGCCTCGCCACCACGGCAATCGATGCGCTGCAAAGGGCAGCACGCGAACGCACGGCCCTGGTTCGCCCTGCTGTGCGGGTGGTGCGCCGTGTGGTGGCCGTTGCGAGCGCGACAATGGCCAAGCAGGCCGCCAAGCTCCAACGCCTTCGCCGCGCATGATCGAGTTCGCCTGGCCCTTCGCCTTCGCTGCACTGCCGCTGCCGCTGCTCGTGCGCTGGCTGTCGCGCCCGACGCCAACGACGGAGAGCGCGCTGCTGGTGCCCGACGCCAACGCCTTCGCCGTGTCCGAAGTCCGCGCCACTGCCGCGCAGCGACCCCGCTGGCGCGAAGCCTTTCTGTGGCTCGGATGGGCGACGCTCATCGTCGCCTTGGCCCGCCCTCAAGTCACCGGCGAACCGGTGCTGCTGCCCACCACGGGCCGAGACCTGATGCTGGCCGTGGACATATCCGGCAGCATGAGCACGGAAGACCTGACGCTAGGCCGCAGCAGGGCCGATCGTCTGACCGTCGTGAAGACCGTGGTGCGGGAGTTCGTACAGCGACGCCGTGGCGACCGGGTGGGGCTGGTGCTGTTCGGCTCCCGCGCGTACCTGCAGTCGCCCCTGACCTTCGATCTCAACACCGTGGAGACATTGCTGAGGGAAGCGCCCGTGGGCATCGCCGGCGGCAAGACCGCGATCGGCGACGCGATCGGCCTCGCGGTCAAGCGCCTGCGCCACCGTCCGAGCGAAGGCCGCGTGCTGGTCCTTCTCACCGACGGCGCCAACAACGCCGGCGCCGTGTCGCCTAGGCGAGCCGCGCAGTTGGCGGCGGTCACCGGCATCCGCATCCACACCGTCGGCGTGGGCCGCGAACCAGCCCGGCAGCTAGCCGACGGCGGCGGTCGCACCATCAGCCCGAGTTCGGGCCTCGACGAGGCGACGCTTGCCGATGTGGCACGCATCACCGGCGGCGACACGTTCCGCGCCGCCGACACCGAAGGCCTGCGTGCGGTCTATCGTCGCATCGACGAACTCGAACCTGTGGCGCAGGACGCCGAGCCGTACCGCCCGGTCAGCGAGCTCCATTACTTTCCGCTCACCGCCGCCGCACTGCTGCTGCTGGCAGCGACGATCTCCACCCTTCCCACGAGCGTTTTCCGCGGCAGCGCTACAAGAACCACGAACGCCACGCTTCACGCGCACACAGGAACGGTTGCACGATGATGGAAGCGCTTGCCGACTTCCACTTCCTGCGTCCGCTGTGGCTGTTCGCGCTGCCGGCCGCGCCGCTCCTGTGGTGGCTCGGGCGGCAGGCCCTAGCCCGTGCCGGCGGCTGGCGCGAGGCGGTGGCGCCGGAGCTTTTGCGGGTGCTCCTCGAGGAGCGCAACCAAGACCGCGGCTTGCGCACCAAACTCCTTGTCGCGGCGGCCTTGCTTGCGATTCTGGCCCTCGCCGGCCCCACCTGGGAGCGCCTGCCTGAACCCGTGGGGCAACGCACGGATGGCCTAGTGGTGGTGCTCGATGTATCCATGTCCATGCTGGCAGAAGACGTCGAACCCTCCCGCATGGTGCGAGCACGCCACAAGCTCGCGGACTTGCTCGGCGGGCGGCAGGAAGGACTGACCGCCCTCGTCGCCTACGCTGGCGATGCCCATGTGGTCACGCCGCTGACGGACGACACCCGCACCATCGCCAACCTCGCCGGCGCCCTGCATCCAACCATGATGCCCGTGCAAGGCAGTCGGCCCGCCGCCGCTCTTGAACTCGCTCGCCAGCTCTACCGCAACGCCGACATCGAGCAAGGCCGGATTCTGCTCATCACCGATGCCGTGGAAAGGGCCCGGGACGTTGCCGAACACGCAACGCCATCCTTTCCCGTGTCGATCCTGGGGGTCGGTACCGCGACCGGAGCACCCATCCCGGTTCGCACGCCGGGGCGCGCACCGCAACTCCTGCGCGCCGACGACGGTTCGGTAGTGCACGTGCGCCTCGACGCCGAGCACTTGGAGGAAGTGGCCGAAGCCGGCCACGGCCGTTACCGCAGCCTCGCCGTCGACGGCAGCGACCTTGCGGAGTTGCTCGAGACGCCCTTGCCAAGGCGCGCCGAGTCGCGCGAGACGGAGCGTCAGTTCGACATTTGGAGTGACGCTGGCTATTGGCTACTGCTGCCACTCGCCCTGCTGGTTCTGGGCGGCTTTCGACGCGGCGCACTGACGGTGGTTCCTGCCCTGGTGACCGTCTGTGCGTTGCTGGGTTCGCAGCCTGCCGGGGCAGATTTCTGGGAAAGACCCGACCAGCGCGCACACAGATTGCTTCGGGGTGGCGACGCCGAACGTGCTGCGGGTGTTTTCGAGGATCGCAGCTGGCGTGCCGTGGCGCGGTATCGCAGCGCCGACTACACCGGGGCGATTCAGGATTTCGCGGTCGATTCCACCCCCACGGGGCGCTTCAATCTCGGCAATGCGCTGGCGCGGGCCGGCCGCCTGGAGGAAGCCGTGACCGCCTTCGACGCGGTGCTGCAGGCGGCGCCCGGGCACGAGGATGCCGCCCACAACAAGGCCCTCGTGGAGGAGATGCTGAGCCAGCAGGAGGCCAGTGAAGGCAAGCCCAACGCATCGAGCGACCGACGCACCGGCGAGGGCATGCCATCGGAAACATCCGCAGCGCGCCCCGACCCTTCCAGCACCGGCAACGCCGGCGATGCCGCCAGTGGCCAGCCTGCCTCGGGCGAGGACAATCCCTCCGCTCAGCAAGTCGCCGACGATTCCGGCAACCCCGAGCACCGCAGGAGCCAAGAAGCCCGCGCCGCCACCGAGCAATGGCTGCGCCGCATCCCGGATGACCCCACGGGCCTGCTCGCCCGCAAGTTCCAACACGAAACCCGGCGGCGGTTGCGCTCAGGCGACTACCGCTACCGACAAACCGAGCGAGTTTGGTGACGAGGCCCCTTGCGCAGCGTGGCGATGCGATAGAGCCGCTGGCGGGAGAGCCTCCGCGACGACATCCTGCCCGGCACGCGCTCGCGCCGCCTTGCCGTCGCCTTTTCGCGGCTGCCGCATTGGCAACCCTCGCTTCGGTCTCTTCGCGGGCCGTCGCGCAGCCGATCCTGGAAACCGTTGCCGACCGGGAACGGGTACACGTTCACGCGGAGCTCGCGGTCACTCGTCGGCTGCTGCATTCGACGCCGGTGCGTTTGCTCGAAGCGCTGCCGGCGCTCACGGACATGGACGGCGCGATGGTGGTACCGCACGGGCCACCTGAGCCTGTGGAGCTCGAACGCGATGGCATTGCGCTTGAGGGCGTGCGACAGCGTTTTTCCGTGTTCCCGGAACGCAGCGGCCCACTGGTGATTCCTGAAGCTACCGTGCGCCTTAGCGTCAGGGACCAAGCGCCCGGTAACCGCGGCCAGGTGTTGCGGATCGTCTCATCCCCGATGACCATTGACGTGGCGCCAATGCCCGACTCCTATCCAAGCAACAGCGCTTGGTTTCCGGCAGAAGACGTGACGCTGCGCGACGAGTGGCCCGATACGAGCGATCTGGGCGTCGGCAAGCCCATCGACCGCGTGCTGACGGTGACCGCCCGCGGCGCCCCAGCATCCGCCATTCCACCGCTCATCGCCCGTTCGCCCGCCGCGTTCCGCAGCTATCCGGCACCGGCCGAGCTCAACGAACGCGTCGACGGCGCGGTCAGCGGCGAACGCGTGGAACGGCGCACGCTGATCCCCACCAGCGCCGGAGCATTCGTGGTACCGAGCGTCGAAGTGGTGTGGTGGAACACCCGCACGGACACGCTTGCCACCACCATCGTACCGGTCAAACGCTTGACCGTGACGGGGTCGACGCCTACAGCCAATCGCGAAAGGTCTGCCAACCCGGCGCCCACCGAAGACTCCGTCGTTCCAAGCCCAGCACAAGAACCCGAAGCCGCACCCAACATGCCGTGGCAAACGCTCGTCCTCGCCACCGTTGCCGCCATCGGCTGGTGCCTCGCCCTCTACCTTGCCGTGCGGAATCGAGGCAACCAGCGCCACGCCCAAAGCGCCAAGCCACCAAACCGCGCCACCCCAAGCCTGCAAGCACTACTGCGCCGCCTGCCGAAACGCTCACCCGCCGAAGCCAAGGCAGTTACCCTCGATTGGCTCAGCGAACATTGGCAACAACCCCGTGTCCAAGCGCTGCAGCGCTTGCAGTCCACGTCAACAGGCCAAGACCTCCTCAACGCCCTGAACGACCCCATCTACCGGCAACGGCCCGACAAGCCGAAGGACCTCGAACCCCTGCTGCGAGCGGTCCTCGCCCAGGGCGAAGGGGCCGAAATGGCCAATGATCCACTGCCCTCGTTATACCCCTCGACGCCTAGTGCGCCGCCCGCAGAAGCGGTGCATTCATGAGTCATCTGGGCTTGGACGCTGCGCCGTAGAAAACGACGCTGGCGCAAAAGGGGAGTGACAGGAAGGCTTCGTTCGGAGATTTGCGGCGCACGGGCGGTCGGCGGCCCCCCCTCCGAGAAAAGCGGGACGCTTTTCTCGACTCCCCCGCGAGGGGGGAGTGACGGGGCCCTGGCACCACCCAACAACGGTGGTAGCGCGCACGCTCCTGTCACTCCCCCCTAGCGGGGGAGTCGAGAAAGGCCGTCCTCGGGCTTTCTCGGAGGGGGGGCTGGTTGG
>VXPR01000412.1 GCA_009839405.1 Gammaproteobacteria bacterium | reverse complement strand
TGCGGCGGTTGTCTATGTCGTCGGTTGCGTAGCGCGAGCGAGGGCCGCTGGCGGGGTGCGTCTCCATGCCGCTCAGCTGGTAGGCGAAGTCGAGATGATCCGCGCCGGCAAAGTTGTCGTGGTTCTCCTCGTGGTTGAAGGTCCAGTACTGCGAGTAGGGCACCGTGGCGGTGGGACCCATGTCCTCGGCCACCGCCTGCGGGTAGTAGAGCATCTCGATCTGCACGGCATGATGGTGACGGTGCCGGCGGGCGTTGTACGGGCCGTTGTCGTCCTTGTGCCAGTGCTGGTCGCGGCCGCCGCTGACGAATGGCGCATTGTGGGTGAACGGCACGACGGCCCAGTTCTCGCCGACGAGTGCGTCGCATGCCGCCACGACACCCGGGGCCTTCAACACTTCGAGCACGTCGGGGATGAGCGAGGTGGTGATGTAGCGCTTGGCGGCGAACGCGGCCTTCTCCTGCTCGTAGATGCGTTCGTGCAGTTCCCGTTCGACGCCGAGTTGCTCCGGACCAAGCACCACGAGCCCGCGACTGGCGAAATCGTCGATCAGCTCGTCGATGTTGGGCGACTCGAAGTGCATTCAGGCGGCAGCCAAGGCGGAAAGCGGCGTATTCTACGCGCCCCGCGCGGCACGGCGGTTCATCGTGCCTTGTGGTTGCAGCCCCAACACGGGGCGGATGCGAAGCTACCAGTGGAGGGATCACATGACGGATCGGGTGCAGCGTTCGGGATTGGCCGTGGCGCGGGTTTTGGACGAGTTCATCGAGAGGGAGGCGCTGCCGGGGACGGGCGTCGAGGCGGATGCGTTCTGGTCGGGATTCGCCGACATCGTCCGCGACCTTGCACCGAAGAACCGCGCCCTACTGGCGAAACGCGACGAGTTGCAGGCCGAGATCGACGCCTGGCACCTCGAGCGTCGCGGCCAGACGCACGATGCCGCCGCCTACAAGGCCTTCCTCACCGAGATCGGCTATCTCGTGCCGGAGGGGGGCGGTTTCGAGATTGAAACCGCCAACGTGGACCCCGAAATCGCCACCACGGCCGGCCCGCAGCTCGTGGTGCCCGTGATGAACGCCCGTTTCGCCTTGAATGCGGCCAACGCCCGTTGGGGCAGCCTCTACGATGCCTACTACGGCACCGACATCATCCCCGAGTCGCCCGGACGCGAGAAGGGGACGAGCTACAACCCGGAACGGGGGGAACTCGTGATCGCCCGCGCCGACCAATCCCTCGATGCCATGGTGCCACTTGACGGTGCCGGCCATGCCGACGTGACCGCGTATCGCGTCGAGACGGATGGCGATGGCTTCAAGCTGCTGGCGGACACGCCGAACGGCACCGTGGGCCTTGCCGACGGGGCGCAGTTCGCTGGGTTTGCCGGGGTGGCACCGGGCGAGCCCTCGTCCGTGCTCCTCTGCCACAACGGGTTGCACATCGACATCCAGATCGATCACCAACACAACGTTGGCGCGGCACATCACGCCGGGGTCAAGGACGTGGTGATGGAATCTGCCGTAACCACCATCCAGGATTGCGAAGACTCGGTGGCGGCGGTGGACGCCGACGACAAGACGGCGGTCTATCGCAACTGGCTCGGACTCATGACCGGGACGCTGTCGGAGACCTTTGAGAAGGGTGGCGAGACGGTGCATCGCGTGCTGGTGGGCGACCGCGAGTTCACCGCCGCCGACGGCGGCAGCCTGACCTTGCCGGGACGCAGCCTGCTGCTGGTGCGCAACGTCGGCCACCTGATGACCAGCGACGCAATCCTCGATGGGGACGGCAACGAGGTGTTTGAGGGCATCATGGACGCGGCGGTGACGAGTCTTTGCGCCGTGCACGACCTCAAGGGCTTGGGTCGGCACCGCAACAGCCGTGCCGGCAGCGTCTACATCGTCAAGCCGAAGATGCACGGCGCGGAGGAGACCGCGTTCACCTGCGAGCTCTTCGACCGGGTCGAAGACGTGCTCGGACTCGCCCGCAACACCCTCAAGGTGGGGGTGATGGACGAAGAGCGTCGTACCAGCCTTAACCTGCGCGAGTGCATCCGCGTGGCACGCAAGCGCATCGTCTTCATCAACACGGGTTTCCTGGACCGCACAGGCGATGAAATCCACACGTCCATGCGCGCCGGCGCGATGGTGCGCAAGGAACCCATGAAGCAGGAGCGCTGGATTCTCGCCTACGAAGACGCCAACGTCGACGCCGGCCTCGCCACCGGCTTCCCCGGCAGGGCGCAGATCGGCAAGGGCATGTGGCCGAAGCCCGACGAGATGCTGGAGATGCTGAACACCAAGGCCAACCACCCCACCGCCGGAGCGGACTGCGCCTGGGTGCCTTCGCCGACCGCGGCGACGCTGCACGCGCTGCACTACCACGAGGTGAGCGTGGCGGGCCGCCAAGAGGAACTCGCCTTGCGCTCCCGCGCCAGCGTAGACGACATCCTGACCATTCCCCTGTTGGCCGGCGAGAATCTCTCCACCCAGGACATCTCCCGCGAGCTCGACAACAACGCCCAGGGCATCCTCGGCTATGTCGTGCGCTGGGTCGATCAGGGCATCGGCTGCTCCAAGGTGCCGGACATCAACGACGTCGGGCTGATGGAAGACCGCGCCACCTGCCGCATCTCCAGCCAGCACATCTGCAACTGGCTGCACCACGGCATCGTTAGCGAGGATGCGGTGCGGGAGACCATGCAGCGCATGGCAGCGGTGGTGGACCGCCAGAACGAGGGCGATGACGACTATCGCAACATGGCACCGAACTTCGACGACAGCGTGGCCTTTCAGGCGGCCTGCGACCTCGTCTTCAAGGGCATGGAGCAGCCGAACGGCTACACCGAGCCGGTGCTGCACGCCCGGCGGCGAGAGGCGAAGGCGAAATACGGCGCTTGACGAAGTTCGTAGGGGCGAGGCTTGTCCTCGCCCGTGTCGCGTAAGTGCCGCAACGTCAGGTTCATCGGCACGGGCGACCACAAGGGTCACCCCTGCGGCACCTTGGCGACGCGCCGTCGGAGGGGAGGCATCCTGCCTCCTCTGGCGCCGTCCGGCGCGGCGAACCCGCTTTCCAACAAAGCGCCTATCGGCGTTAGGGAAGGAGAATGAAAGACAGGATGGTGGAAATGGAAATCCTCGACTACGACGAAGAACGCGACTTCGAGGCGGTGCATCGCATCTGGATCGAATGCGGCTGGATCAGCGACGACAAGGACGAGACGGACGCCATGCGCGGTCTCATCCGCGTGAACGACTGCATTGTGCTCCCGGTGCATGGCCGGGCGGAGTGCGCGGTGATGTCCACCCCAGGACAGATCCGTCACGGCGATGCCGACTTGGAGCTTGGCGTGGTGGCAGCGGTAACCACCAGCCATGTGGCTCGGCGGCTGGGCGCGGCGGCGAGGCTCACCGCCGAGACCTTGGCGCGGCAGGCGGAGTCGGGCGCTGCCGTGTCGGCCCTCGGCATGTTCGAGCAGGGCTTCTACAACCGCGTTGGTTTCGGCACCGGCAGCTACGTCAATCACTTCCGCTTCGATCCAGCAACGCTGCAAGTGCCGAAGATGTCGCGCCCGCCGGTGCGCGTCGGCCCCTCGCGCTGGCGCGACGTGCATGGCGCGATGATGGTTCGGCGGCGTGGTCACGGCGGCGTAAACCTCACCACGGCGGAACGGCTCGAGGGCTTGGAAATGATGCCGGAGCATGAGTGGTTCGGCCTTGGCTACGAGGACGGACCGGACGGCACGCTGTCGCACTTCTTCTGGGGTGAGGCGACCGACGAGCACGGCCCCTACCGGATCACGCTCATGGCGTGGCAAAACGACGCGCAGCTATTTGAACTCCTCGCCGCCATCGCGGCGCTTGGCGATCAGGTCTCCACCGTGGAAATGGAGGAGCCCCCGGAGGTTCAATTCCAAGACCTGCTGCGCCAACCGTTTCGCAATCGGGGCCTCACGCAACGCTCCAAGCACGAGAGCTACCAAAGCGCGGATGCGTGGTGGCAACTGCGGATACTGGACGTCGCGAAGTGCCTGGAAGGAACGCACCTCGACGCCGAAACGGTACGCTTCAACCTCACGCTCACCGATCCTGTAGATGGCTTCCTCGGCAGCCGCCAAGGCTGGCGCGGAACCGCCGGCGACTACACGGTGACCCTTGGCGAGTCGTCCATCGCCGAGCCGGGCCGTGCCTCCGGCCTGCCCACCCTCAACGCTTCGGTGGGCGCCTTCAGCCGCATGTGGATGGGTGTCCGCCCGGCCACGAGCCTCTCGCTGACAGACGATCTTGCTGGCGACGACACCTTGCTGAAGTCACTGGATAAAGTGCTGCGAGTCGTGCCGTCACCGTTTGTTGGTTGGGACTTCTGAGGTATCTCATCGAGAGGTTCCCTCGACGCAAGTCCACGACGAAGCACTTCGGACCGGATCGAGTTAACGGCCCACGCCACAAGAACCGTTGCCTTCGGACAACGCTTCTTGCCCAACCCAAGCCGACCTATCACCCTGTCGGACCTGGCCGAGACGGCGAAGTCCGACAGGCTGCAAGGCCAAACGCCTCTGCGATCAGTTCGTAGGACCGCAGTCGGTCCGCGAACGTCGGGGTGATGGTGAGGATGATCGCCTCGTCGGCCCCGCATTCCTCCGCCAATGCCTCGATCTCCTGCTTCACCGCTGCCGGCGTGCCGACGATCTGGCGCGAGCGGCGGGTGCGCGCTGCGGCGAGTTGCTCGTGCGAGAACGGGTAGGAGGCGGCTTCTTCGGGGGTCGGCGGCGGGCCATGGCGTCCCTGGTCGCGTCGGATGCGCTGCAGCTCGCGAATCTTGAGAAAGATCTCCGCCTGCTCCTCGTCTTCGCAAGCAATGGCGAAAACGCCCACGGAAGCCTGCGGCTCGGCCAGGTGTTCCGCTTGGAACGTCTCCCGATAGCGCTGCATGGCGCGCACGGCGGGTTCGGGGGCGATGAAGTGGGCGAACGAAAAGGCGAGGCCGAAGCGGGCCGCGTAGTCGGCGCTGTCGAAACTCGAACCGAGCATCCACACCTCCGGTACTGTGTCGGGACGGGGCGTCACTTTCAGCTTCTGGAAGGCCGGCGTCAGTGGCTTGCTGTCCGTCACCCAGGCGATCATGTCCTTCACCTTGGCCGGGTAGTACTCGATGCCGAGGGTGTTGCCGTAGGCGAGCGCCGCCGCCGTAAGACCGTCGCTGCCGGGTGCCCGGCCGATGCCGAGGTCGATGCGGCCTGGATAGAGCGTCTCGAGCAGGCGGAAGTTCTCGGCCACCTTGAACGGCGAGTAATGCGACAGCATGACGCCGCCGGAACCGACGCGGATGCGGCTGGTCTCGCCGGCGAGGCGGGTGATGAGGATTTCCGGCGAGGAACTGGCCAGGGAGTCGGACGCGTGATGTTCGGCTACCCAATAGCGGTGATAGCCGAGTTCGTCGCAGCGGCGAGCGAGGGCGGTGGTGTTCGCCAGTGCCTGCGCCGCGTCTTCGCCGCGGGCAATGGGAGACTGGTCGAGAACGCCGAGTTTCATGGAGTGGGAGCGGTGGCTTCTTGCATCGATGGGATTGACGGTGCGGCATCATCACCGCCGTCGGCACCGACGCGCAACCGCAAGAGGCCGTCGGGTCGGAGCGGCACGCGCACGCGGATGCGCACCGGCCAAGGCTCGCCCTGCACATTAGCCACCCAAAGCGACACCCGGCGCGTGCTGCCGTCGCGGTAGCGAAAGTCGTAGTCGCAACGCAGTCCCGCACCCGAGTACCAAGGCTGTGGCTGCTTGATCTCGACCGGCGCGGATTTGCGCAGACGGATGCGATAGGGG
Organism: Gammaproteobacteria bacterium; assembly: GCA_009839405.1. Classification (GTDB taxonomy): domain Bacteria; phylum Pseudomonadota; class Gammaproteobacteria; order Pseudomonadales; family Azotimanducaceae; genus VXYL01. Next base: position 3,505 of record VXPR01000412.1, on the reverse strand, counting down.
TCCTCGCCGTCGTGAACCACCGCGCCGTCGAGGCAGTGGGGGGCGAGGAAGAGCACCGACATGATGTCCGAGCCGGGCGGGCCTTCGAGTTCCTCGGAGTCGCGGTGGCTGCCGTGCAACACCGTGCGTCCGCCCCGCGACAGCAACACCTCGCGCTCGCCTCGGTTTTCCTCCATCAAAAGGTATGCGTCGGTGCGCGGCCAATCGCCGGCGAACTTCCCTGTTGCCGCGAACCACCCCCGCCAGCGCACGAGTTTGGCGATGGCGCCGCGCACGCGTACCGAACCCGACAGTTCGTACTGGTCTCCATCCTGTGTGAAGGTGATGTTGATGGCGCCGGCATCTAGCCAGCCGACGCGGGCGTCGTAAAACAGGTTCTTGGCCGCCGCCGTCGGTGCGAGCAACGCAATGGCGATCAGCGCCACTCTGCAGAACCGTGGCGCCACCGAGCGCAAGGGCAGTTGCCTGCAAGGCGTGCGGCTGGGCAAGTCGCTATCCCGTCGCGCCGCGGTGGCCCGTGGACATGCGCAGCCGGAAGGCGAACATACCTTCGACGCCGCTCACCTTGACGCGCTTCAGGCGCAGTGCCTCGGCCTCGAGGTCGCGGCTGATGCCGGGTTCGGTGGTGACGGCGAAGGCGTAGCCGGCCTCGCGCACCAACGCCACATCCTGATCGTCGAAGATGCCAAAGGGATAGGCGAACGACTGCACGCGCACGCTGAACTTGCCTTCGAGCGCCTCGCGGCCGCCGACGATCTCGGCGCGCCTCGGGCCTTCGTCCAAGGAGGGCAGCGGCGAGTGGCTGATTGTGTGGGCGCCGATTTCCCACAACCCCGACGCGAGCATCTGCATGACTTCGGGGTCGCTCAGCTTCTCCTCGTCCATGAGTTCGCCTTCGTCGTGATGCGCCTTGCGCGCCACAGACCAGTCCACATCGTGACGGTCCATCACGAGAAACAGCGTCGCCTTGGCACCATGTTCCGCCAGGATTGGCTGCGCTGCCAAGAGGTTGTCACGATAGCCGTCATCGAAGGTGATGGCGACGGTCTTCGGCGGCAAGTCGCCGTGGCCGAGTTCCGAGAGGAACGCGAAATGCCAGCCGTTTTCCTTGAGCCATGTGACTTGCCTCGCGAACATTGCCGGCGGCACGCGCAGCTTGTTGAAGCGGGCGCCCGGAATCGCCTCTCGCACCATGTGGTACATCAGCACGCGGGGATGCTCTTCCGGCACCCGCGGTCGCCACCAGGCAAAGCGAAAGGACACCGCCACCAAGGCGAGGCCCAGCACCGCGAGTCCGATCAGCGTTGCCATGCGTCGGCCGCCAGTTCCTCATACAGCGCCAGCGTCTCCGCGCACATGCGCTGCAACGTGAAGTCGTGGCCCTGGATGCGCGATCTGGCAACGGCTTCGTCATCGAGCACGGCAGCGAGCCGGTTCGCGGCCTCGTCGGGGCGGCCCACTGGCACGCGTCCTTCCGGGAACACCCGTTCGAGGATTTCGCCCACGCCGCCGTGGTCATAGCCGACCACAGGCACGCCTAGGGACAGCGCCTCGAGCGTCACCCGGCCAAAAGACTCGGGCCGGTTCGACAACGACACCACGGCGCTTGCCACGGCCATGATGTCGCGCAGATCGCTGCGGTGGCCCGTGAAGACAATGCCGGGCGAGGCGGCGCGAATCGATGCCGCATAGGCGCGGCTTCGCTCTTCCTCGCCACCCACCACCACGCCGATGGCGTCGGGGTGGCGCTCGCACAGGCGCTCCATGACGATCGGGAAATCCTCGTGTCCCTTGAGCCGGGTCAAGCGTCCCGGCAGCAGCACCACGCGGCGCCGCTTCAGCACCGGGAAGTCCCGCCGCCAGTTCGCAAGCCACCCGTTGCACGGGCGGTAGCCGCGATGGTAGCGGCTTGGGTCGATGCCCCGGTAGATGCGGTGAATGCGATCCACCGTCAGCCCCGTGCGCTGCAGTGCCGGTGCGCTGGCGCCGACGTAGTTGTCGAGCAGATAGCGCTTGGCGGTATCCGACACCGCGATCACCCGTTCGCCCTGCGCCATGATCGCGCTGAACGGATTGATCGAGTGCAGGCCATGGAGGGTGGTGATAAAGCGCGGACGCGCGCCTGCCGGCATCTGCCGCCATGCGAGCCAACAGAGCCACGCCGGCACCCGCGAGCGAACATGCAGGATGTCGGGTTGCGTGTGCGCCAGCCAGCGTCGCAGCGGCCGCACTTCGAGGGCCACGGCCGGGTGCTTGCGCCCCAACGCCCAATGGACATGCCGACTCCCAGCTTCCTCGAGCTCCGCCACCATTCGGCCGCCGGCGGAAAGCACCAGCGACTCGTGTCCGCAAGCCACCAGGGCGCTGCCGATTTCCAGCGTCCCGCGTTCGACCCCTCCGCCCTGCAATGCCGGCAGAACCTGCACCACCTTCATGCGGCAACGCGCCGGTGGTGGAGCGCAACGGTGTCGGTTCGCCTGCTATGGTGAGGGTTCATCCGCCAAGCATCGCACCCCATGCAATTCGGTCTCAACCGGCTCGACATGACCTCGCCGGCGGCGTTTGCGCGCGACGCGCAGCGACTCGAATCGCTCGGTTGGGACTATGGCTTCATCCCCTCGTCGCCGCTGCTTGCGCGGGATCCATACGTCATGCTGGCGGCCGCGCTGCAAGGTACGACACGCATTCGGCTTGGGCCGTTGATTGAGAACCCGGTCATGCGCCAGCCGGCGGTGATCGCCGGTTCCATCGCCACGGTAGATGCACTGGCTCCGGGGCGAGCCTGGCTTGGCATGGGAGTAGGAGACACGGCAGTGCGTCTCATGGGACGCAAGCCCGCCACCGTGGCTGAACTCGCCGAATCCGTGCAGATGATTCGCCGGCTCTTGGCTGGCGAACGGTTGGAAGTAGGAGCTGCGCGGCCTGCACGCCTGCGCCATGCGGCACCGGTGCCGGTCTGGATTGCCGCCGGCGGACCGCGCACGCTGCGCATGGCCGGCGCGGTGGCGGACGGCGTGTTCATCCGCGTGGGCGTGCATCGTGCCAACCTTGCCCATGCGGTGGGTCTCGTGCGGGAAGGGGCCGAGGAAGCGGGCCGGAACCCTGCCAGCGTTCGCGTTGGCTGCGTCTTCCACACGGTGCTGGTGTCCGACGGCGAGTCACCGGCCGAGGCCGCGCGGTGCGTCGGCCGCATTGGCCGGGCGATTGCCGCCGGCTACTACGAGTACTCGCCGATGCTGTTCGACACCTGCGGCGTGGGCTGGAACGGCCCGTCGGTGAAGGAACTGAAGCGCAAGGTCTGGCCCGACTTCCACCATGCGAGGGATCTAGAAGCGGCGGGTGATGCGGTTGCGTTCCTCGGCGACGACGCCGTGAACGCCTTCGCCCTGCACGGCGATGCTCAGACGATCATCGCCAAGCTGCGCGAGATCGAGAGTTGGGACCTCGGCATCGACATCGTGGTGCCCCACCCAATGCCCCCCGGGCCCACCGCCCCCGCCGACTA
>VXPR01000580.1 GCA_009839405.1 Gammaproteobacteria bacterium | reverse complement strand
GCTAGCCGACGACGACCTCACCGCCGCCATGGCACGCGACATCTTCCGCCTCGATCCACCGGTGCTCGACGTGTTCGCCGCCGACAATCTGCGCTATTTCGCGCCGCTGTCCGGCTTCTCCGTACTGCTTTGGAACTGGAGCCTGTTCCTCGGCAGCAGCATTGGCCTCATCTTCGCGGCCACGATCCTGCCGGGTAGCGCGGCGTCCGTGGACTCGTTTCCGAGCTTCGTTGCGTATGCCGGTTTCACCCTCGCCATCATGATTTACGGCATTAGACGGACGCTGCCACCGTTGCGCCAGATCCACCAGCGGCTGCACGGTCGGCCGTTGCGTATCGGTGCTGCACGCACCTTGGTGGCCGTGCTTGTGGCCTTTGGCGGTCTCGTGACGTCCAACACCGGAATGCCGCTTGCTTTCACAGGGCAGGAGTGGAACGCCGTGGGACCGCTGCGCGCCAACGCCATCGACGGCGAGACGCTCCTCCTCGAAGGCGGTCAGGTGATCGTGCTCGGCGGCATCCAAGCCCTGCGTCCGGACCAGACCTGCCTCGATGCCGACGGTTCCGTCTATTCCTGTGGCCGGGAGGCCACGCTGCATCTGCAGTCGATCGTTCGGGAGCAGGAGGTGTTCTGCTTCGTGGCCTATCCGAACCTTGGCGCCTGCGTTGTCGCCCAGGACGGCCAAGCGCTGCCGCGACGCTTCGAGGATACGTTCACGGAGCAAAACATCGGCGCCCGCATGGTGGCCGCCGGCTATGCCTTCGGCGAGGGCGACGCCACCGAAATCCTGCGCCAGACGCAGAACGACGCACAACGCCAGCGCCGGGGCGCATGGCGCGGCGCGTTCGAGCCGCCGGGACACACTCGCACTCCGCTTCGGACGGGGCCATAGCCTCGTCCCAGCCCAACAACAGGAAGACAGTGACACAAGCTCTATTTCCCGATGTAACGCAGGAACAACGCACCATTTCGCCGGCAGCCGAGCTCTTCCTGCAAGTGCTCGCCGTCGCCTACCCGGAAACGATGGGTTCGGAGCAAGCGTGGAATGTTGCGCGTACCACCTTTGCGAGTGGCGAACCGAGCCCCCGATTCAACCTCGCCAACTTCCGGCAGGCGAAGGGCGAACTGATCACGCAAGGGCTGGCGCAGCGCAAGGGCAAGACCCGGGCGTTGATCGACCTGTCTGCATGCATCCCCGCAACCCTCGGCGCCAAGGAGTCCGGCAATCTCGCACGATTCCTCGCGCATCCTTTCACGAAAAACCACACCGGTCCGCTTGGCTATGACGTCGGGATCGAGCGACGTCTGCGCAATCTGCTGGTGGCGGGCGAGTTCGATCAAGCGGACGAGCTTGCCACGAGACCGCACCAGTTTCGCTTTCTCGCCTATCCGGGCGGAATCGAATTGCTGCCCACCTTCCCGGAGCGTTACCGCGCGGCTGGCGTCGAGGCACTCCTGGCCACCAGCATCGAGATCGGCATCGACCCAGACTTGGCGCTGCAAGCCTGGCGCGACCACGCCACCGAGCCGGGGGACCACATCGACGAGGCGGCATTCCTCCACGTTCTGCGCGGGCAGTTCGATCAAGCGCTGGCTCTCTTCGACAAGCCGCCGAGCGATGCTCTGGGACAGAAGTTCTGGACCACGGCGCACGCGAGCACCCAAGCCTTGGTCGCCATGTTGCGCGGCGACGACGAGGCAGCCACCAAGTACATCGAGAAGGCTCTTGCCGCCGAGCGCGCCGGTACGCGCAAGAGAAACGTCTATCCGCCGCACCGCGCCATTTCGCTCGCCCTGCTCGCATGGGTGCGCAGCCACGACCTCGCGCCCCAAGGCGAGCTGGACCGCATGCTCCGCGCTGGTCAAAGGCTCGCCCGCGATTCCGACCTGCACCGGCTGCTGGGGTTGGCGGCGGAACAACGCCTGCAAGCCGTTCACCGCAGCGTCGACTGGTTCGGCCACACGGCCATGGGCCTCATGGGCAAGTGCCTGAGCTCGCTGTGGCAGGCTCAGGCACTTGCTGGCGATGCGTACGTCCTCCCCCTGGATTGGCAGGCGGAGACAGAGCTCCTGCTCGAAGTCGGGCGGCGACACGGCTATCGCTGGATCGAGGCAGAAGCGCGCGAAATGCTAGCGCGTTCCGGAGTGTCCGAAGAGAACCACGCGCCTGCCGCGCAGCACATCCACAACGCGCTCGGAACCACAACGCTCGCGGACGCGGCAAGGCCCCTGCCAGCATGGCACCACTCCCTCGCGGCGCTGGAGGAAATGGCGGCCAAGTCGAAGTCGTCCAAGACGAGGCCAGGCACCATTGCCGGGCAGCGACGGCTGGTGTGGGAAGTCCAAACGAGCCACATGCCTTCCGCCCCCCATTCAAGGCCCAGCGTCTGGTACGAGCATGAGGACGTACCGATATTGAGTTGCCGCGAGCAGAAGGCAACCCGGGGCGGCAAGTGGACCAAGGGTCGGCTCGTGGACCGCTACCGGTTGGCGGCGGAAACCCGCCGGATGGACTTCCTGTCCGAACAGGACCGCACAGCGATCGCAGCCCTCGGCAACTGGCAGGGCGGTATTGAAGACGCCGCTTGGGCATCGCTCTATGCCCTCGTGGGTCATCCCCATGTCGAATCCCACGGCAAGGCCGTGCAGGTCATCGAGCGCGAACCGGAACTGATCGTCGAAGAGGCTGGCGAAGGCGGCGCGATCCTGCGCATGAACCCGCACCCGGGGCCCACCAACCGGTTCACTGGATCGGTGCCGAGTGACACCCGCATCGAGGTGACGAGGTTCACGGACAGCCAGCGCAAGCTCTGCGACATCGTCCCCGAAGGGGGCTTGGAGCTACCTGCTGCCGTCCGCTCACGCTTCCTCACGGCCATTGCGGCCTTGGCGGCCGAGGTGCGCGTCCAAAGCGCCGGCGACGAGGCCGTGGCGGCGCGGGAAGTGCCCGCCGACCCCGAGCCGTGGCTTCGACTGGTGCCGAACGGCTCGGGCCTCATCGCCGACATGCTGGTCGCGCCGGTGCCGGGCTCAGACGTGTACGTGGCACCGGGCACTGGCGGCAGCACGGTGTTCGCGGTGGAGGACGGCGAGACGGTGCAGGCGCGGCGCGACTTGGCTGCCGAACGCGAGGCCGCACGGCGAGTCATCGATGCCTGCCCATCCCTGCACGGCATCGATGCTGGCGAGTCCGGCAACTGGACGATGGAACTGGACGCACCCGCAGCTTGCCTCGAACTCGTGGAGCAACTCGGCGCCGCCGGGGCGCGCTGCCTGTGGCCGGACGGCGAGGCGTTCCGCATCGTCGCCGGACCCACGGCGGCGTCGCTCAACCTCACCGTCAAGTCTGCGGAACAATGGTTCACCGCCTCCGGCGAACTTCGCATCAACGACGAGGAGGCCGTGGGGCTCAGGGAACTCTTCCGCCTGCTCGACGAAAGCCCCGGCTCCCGATTTCTCAGGCTCGGCGAACAGGGCTTCCTTGCCCTCACCAACTCGTTCCGTCGGCAACTCGACGACCTGCGCAGCCTTTCGACCTCGTCCGGCAAGAACGTGCGCTTCCACCCGCTAACCGCCCTCGCTTTCGACGACCTGCTCGACGGCGCCAGTGTGGAGGCCGACGCGGCGTGGGACCAGCAGCGCCAGCGCATGCGCGAGGCGCAAGCCTTCGAGCCGCAACTGCCGAGCACCTTGCAGGCCGAACTACGACCGTATCAGCGCGATGGCTACGACTGGCTGGCGCGGCTCGGCCACTGGGGCGCCGGCGCTTGCCTCGCCGACGACATGGGGCTCGGCAAGACCGTGCAGGCACTGGCGCTGCTCTTGCAGCTTGCGCCGGAAGGCCCAGCGCTGGTGGTCTGCCCCACCTCGGTGGTCGCCAACTGGCAAGACGAGGCGCGGCGATTCGCCCCTACCCTGAACGTCATCCCATACGTGGGTGATGCGGCCGGCCGCGGCGAGCGGCTCAAGGATGTGGGGCCCTTCGACCTCGTGCTGACCACCTACGGCCTCTTGCAGAACGACATCGAACGGATCGCCGAGGTGGATTGGCGTGCAGCGGTGCTCGACGAGGCGCAAGCGATCAAGAATGCCGCCACCAAGCGCGCCCGAGCGGCGCGGGCGATCCCCGCGAGCTTCCGCCTCATCACCACGGGCACGCCGATCCAGAACAACCTGATGGACCTCTACTCGCTGTTCGGCTTCATCAACCCGGGCCTGCTCGGCTCCCTTGCCCACTACCGCGAGAACTTCGCCCTACCCATCGAACGCGACAACGACGCCGAGGCGCGGGCTCGCCTGCGCCGCCTGATCGCGCCCTTCATGCTGCGGCGCCTGAAGACGGATGTGCTCGACGACCTGCCGGAGCGCACCGAGATCACTCTGCATGTCGAGATGTCGGCGGAGGAGGCGAGCTTCTACGAGGCACTCAGGCAGCGGGCGATGGAGGACCTCGTCGGCGAGTCCCTCGACCAACCGGGGACGGCAAGGCTCAAGGTGCTCGCCCACCTCACCCGCCTGCGCCTCGCCTGCTGCGACGCCCGCCTGGTGCGCGAGCAAGGCGCCCCTGCCAGTTCCAAGCTAGCGGCGTTCCGGGAAGTGCTTCTGGAACTCCGCGAAAACCGCCACAAGGTGCTCGTTTTCTCGCAGTTCGTGCGCCACCTGAAGCGCATCGAGGAGGTGGTGCAGGAACTCGGCATTCCCTATCAGTATCTCGACGGCAGCACGCCGGCCAAGGCGCGGGCGCAACGCACGGCGGCGTTCCAGGCCGGAGAAGGCGATGTGTTCCTGATCTCCCTCAAGGCCGGCGGTACGGGCCTAAACCTCACCGCTGCCGATTACGTCATCCACATGGATCCCTGGTGGAACCCAGCGGTCGAAGACCAAGCCTCGGACCGCGCCCACCGCATCGGCCAAACGCGCCCCGTAACCATCTACCGCCTGGTCGCCAAGGGCACCATCGAAGACCAGATCGTCGAACTGCACCACCACAAGAAAGACCTCGCCGACCGCCTCTTGCAGGACGCCGACGCCCCCGGCCGCCTGAGCGCAGAAGAACTTCTCGAACTCCTCCGCGAACCCCTCGCCTGAGCTGTCCCCGCCCGTCTTGAATTCGACACGAGGCATTCGGCACGGCCCGTAGGGGCGACCCTTGTGGTCGCCCGTCTTGATTGCACCGACAGACTCGGCACGGGCCTCGTAGGGGCGACCCTTGTGGTCGCCCGTCTTGAACGCATCGAGGAATTCGTCGAAGCACAGCAGTTCGCGCAAGCGAACTGCCAACGCGCCCGTCCGGGCGCGCCGGGACGGGACAAGCCCGTCCCCTACGAAGCAAGCCCGTAGAATGCATCGCAATCCCATTCTGAAGAGGCGCCTTTCATGGTCTGGCAACCGGAAGTCGAGGAACTCGCGCGGCGGCGCGCATTTGCGGCGCAGATGGGCGGCGAGGCGGGCATCGCCGAACAGCGCCGGCGCGGCAAGCGCACCGTGCGCGAGCGGGTCGAGATGATCGCCGACCCCGGCACCTTCGCCGAGATCGGTGGCCTCGCCGGTGCCGCAACCTACGAAGGCAACGACCTCGTCAACGTCCGCCCCTCCAACATGGTCATCGGGACCGCCCGCCTCGACGGCCGCCCAGCCGTCGTCACCGCCGGCGACTTCACCGTGCGCGGCGGTTCCGCCGATGGCTCCATCGGCAACAAGGGCGGCCACGCCCAGAAGATGGCGCTCGACTGGCGGCTGCCGTTCATCCGGCTACTCGATGCCACCGGCGGCAGCGTCAAGACCTTCGAACAGATCGGCCGCACCTACATCCCCACCAATCCCGTCACCCCCGGCGTACAAGACCTCCTCTGCCAGGTGCCCGTGGCCGCCGCCGTGCTCGGTTCGGTGGCGGGCCTGCCGGCCGTGGACGCCTGCCTCGCCCACTTCAACGTCATGGTCAAGGGCATCAGCCAGATCTTCCCCGGCGGCCCGCCCGTGGTGAAGGCCGCACTCGGCATCGACATCAGCAAGGAAGACCTCGGCGACGAGCGCAGCCAAGTGTTCGACAGCGGCGTGGTGGACAACCTCGCGAGCAGCGAAGAAGAAGCCTTCGACATGATCCGCGCCTTCCTCTCCTACCTGCCCGCCAACGTCTGGCAGATGCCGCCCAGGGGCGACACCGGCGACGACCCGGAGCGCCGCGATGAGTCTCTCCTGTCCGCCATCCCCCGCGAAAAGCGCCGCCTCTACGATCCGCGCAAGATCCTGAGCGCCGTGCTCGACCAAGACTCCTTCTTCGAGATCACCCCTCACTACGGCCGCTCCCGCATCGTGGGCCTCGGTCGCCTGAACGGCTATCCGGTGGGCGTGATGATCAACAACCCCAAGCGCCTCGGCGGCTCCATGGACGTCTCCGCCGGCGTCAAGGTGATCCGCTTCCTGCAACTGTGCGACACCTTCCACCTGCCGATGGTCTATCTCGCCGACGAGCCCGGATTCATGGTGGGCCCGGAGCAGCAGCGCCAAGGCATCGTTCGCGCCGGCGCAAAGATGCTCTGCGCTACCCTCCGCACCCGGATGCCGTGGATTTCGGTCATCATCCGCCAGCTCTACGGCGTCGCCGGCCAGTGCCACGACCGCCCCAGCGGCATGTTCAAGCGCGTCGCCTGGCCCTCCGGCCACTGGGGCTCCATGCACATCGCCGGCGGCGTCTCAGCCGCCTACCGCCGCATCATCGCCGAGTCCGACGACCCCGAAGCCAAGCGCCTGGAAATCGAAGACAAACTCGAAGCCCTGGCCTCCCCGTTCAAGACCGCCGAAGCCTTCAACATCGAGGAAATCATCGATCCCAGGGAAACCCGGCCCATGCTCTGCGAGTTCGTGGAGATGGCCCAGGACGTGCTGAAGACGCAGTTGGGGCCGAGTCCGACGCCCTACATGCCGTGATCCCAGCGCCACTCCATTTCCCCTTCCTCGGCATACGAGGCCTAAAGCACGGCCTCGATCAGGTGAGGACCGTCTTCGGCGATTGCCTGGGTGAGTTGCGCGTCGAATTCCTCGCACGTTGTGGCTCGGGTACCTGGGACGCCCTGGGCTTCGGCGAGTTTCGTCCAGTCTAGGTCGGGGTTTGAGAGGTCGAAGAGGCTGGCGGCTCTCGGGCCGATCTCGTTGACGCCTAGGCGGCGGTATTCGACTTCGAGGATGTTGTACTGGCGGTTTGAGTAGATGACCGTCGTTACGTTGGCGTTTTCGCGAGCGGCGGTCCAGAGAAACTGGTTGGTGTACATCGCGCCACCGTCGCCTAGCAGGGCGAACGTTGGGCGGTCTGGGCAGGCGATGGCTGCGCCCAGGGCGACGGGGCCGCCGCCACCGATGGAGCCTCCGGTGAGGTTGAGCCACGAGTGGGGCACCGTGCGTTGCATGACACCGAATGCGGCGCCGCCGCCGCCGGAGTCGGCCGCCACGATGGAGTTCTCTGGGGCCCTTGCGGCCACGATGGCAGCAATTGCTCGGGCGCTCAGCCCCCCTTCCGGCGCTGGCGGGCGCTCGCCCTGGGGCCGTGACGGTTCGGCATTGGCATCGAGGGCACTTGCCAAGTCTTCAAGGGCTTTCGCCACGTCCTCGTGCCTGTGCGCGAGTGTCGTCACCTCGCAGCCGTCGGGCACCAGATAGCCCGGCAGGTTTTGGTAGGCGAAGAAGCTCACCGGCGCTTGGGCACCCACCAGCACAAGGCGTTTCACGGACGCCATAAGGCTCAGGATCTGTTCCGGGAAGTACGGCAGCCGCTCGATGATCGGCAGCTCGGGCCCCGCCTCCACCCGCGCCGGAAACGTCGGTGTGTAGAGCGAGCAACCGGTCTTGGCGGCTATGCGGCCGGTGGCGACAATGGCAGGCTCTTGTCTGAGTCCTGAGCCGTCGATGAGCAGCATGGTGTCGGGGCCGATGAGGCGCGCCGCAGCCTCGATGTCGGAGTCTGGAACCGGCAGAGGTGTGATCGTGTCGTCAAAACGGGGGCCCTTCGGCTGCGTCCGGCCTTCTCCCCACGAGCAGTCCGCCGGTAGGATCAGAGTGGAAATGCCGCCGCGTGGGTCCGGCCTCGGAGCGAGGGCCGCCTGCACGGCATCGACCGTATCGAGCCCCACGCCCATGCTGGTGCGGGAAGTGCGAATCCACGCGGATACGGGCTTCGCCACCGCCTCGATGTCGGAGGTGAGCGGTGCGTCGTGCGCCACATGGTGAATGGCATGGTCGCCGACGATGTTGATGAGCGGCGTGCCGGCGCGACGGCAGTTGTGGAGGTTGGCGATGCCGTTGCCGAGACCGGCACCCAAGTGCAGGAGCGTGGTGGCGGGAAGGCCCTTCATGCGGCCATAGCCGTCGGCGGCGCCGGTGCATACGCCTTCGAACAGGCAGAGGACAGCGCGCATTTCGTTCACGGCGTCCACCGCTTGCACGAGGTGCATCTCGCTGGTTCCGGGGTTGGCGAAACACACATCCACGCCGTGCGCGGTCAGGGTTCGGATCAGGCTTTCTGCGCCGTTCATCGGTTGCAAGGCTCCTTTCAATCCCGGCGGTTGGCACGGGCAAAGGCGTGGATTATCCATGAATGCCATGGCGCCGCCGCGGTTCCGCCGCCTCCCCAATAGAGAACGAGCGAGGACGCTCTTTCGACTCCCCGCAACGGGGGAGTGATAGGAGGGAGGGGCCTTGCTACGAACGCGGGACCTCGCCCTCGTGCCCGTAGGGGCGACCCTTGTGGTCGCCCGTGCTGGCCAACCGAGCCGTACATCACACCGGCACGGGCGACTACACGGGTCGCCCCTACGAGAGGGCCTTTGGCGGTTTCGACGGCGCGAATCCGGCATACTAGTTGAAGGCAACGGTTCTTGTGGCGCTAGCGCGCCCTGAAGGGCGCGTCGGCAGTTCGCTGGCGCGAACTGCTAGCCGGGCGATAAGGAGTCCGACGGATGATCTTTGCGTTCTCACGGGTGCGGGCGGCCGGGCGAGGCTTCTTTGAGGCCCATCGTGCACTCACCGCGGACGACTGCGCGGCGCTCGGGGGTGCCAAGCTCTGGGGCGCGTTCCTGGGCCTCTTCGGCGTCGGCTCGAACGAGTTCGTGCTGGTCACGTCCGGCGACGTGGAGTCGGTGAACGAACGCATCCTCTCGGCCGCGGACGTGGTCGAAAGCAACACCTTGCTGCTCGAACCCACGGTGCGCCCTACGGACGACTCGCCCCGCACCCGCGCGGGCCTTTACGTCTTCCGCTTCTTCGAGGTGAACCACGCCGACGTGGACGAAATTGCCTCGCTCTCGAAAACCGCCTGGGAGACGTTTGAAGGTGTCGATGCCTACCAAGCGGAACCGCAGGCGCTGTTCTGCCAGCGCGACCGCAGCGAGGAG
>VXPR01000532.1 GCA_009839405.1 Gammaproteobacteria bacterium | reverse complement strand
CGACCGTTCCTCCTGGGCGCCATCACCGGGCTGATTTGCCTGCTTGCCTTCGCGGCACCGCCGCTGGTGGCGCTCCGGCGCATCTCGCCGATGCGGGTGATCCGGCGCGACTTGCCGGGCACCACCGCCTCCACAGTCGCCACCTATGGCTGCGCGGCCGCTGGCGCCCTTGGCCTTCTGGTCTGGTACAGCGGCGATGTCTTCCTCACCTTCTGGCTGCTGATCGGCGGCGTCGGCGTTTCGGTCGTCTTCGCTGCCCTCGCTTTAGTGCTGCTCCGCAGCGGACGCACGCTGGGGATGCAGGCCGGCAGCGGCTGGCGTTTGGCCCTCGCCGGGCTGCAGCGACGCTATCGCGAGAACACGGCGCAAATCGTCGTGTTTGGCTTCGCCATCATGCTGCTCCTGATCCTGCTTCTGGTGCGCACCTCGCTGATCGACGAATGGCAGGCACAGATTCCGGTGAACACGCCCAACCACTTCGTGCTCAACGTCACCCCGGAAGAAAAGGACGATGTCGATGCGCTGCTGCGGGCCAACGCAGACTACGAGGGGCCGCTCTTCCCGATGATGCGAGGGCGCATCGTCGCGGTGAACGGGGTCGATGCCGCCGAGTTCCGTCGCCAGCGTTGGGCCGCCGGTTTCCGCGACGACGATGACGATGACGACGACGAGGGGCCATCGCCAGACGACATCGCACCGCAAGAGGCCGATGACGAGGAAGAAGAGGCCGGGGAAGGCCGCGGGCGCGGCGGACGCGGCTTTGGTTCGCGCAACCTAACCTTCGCCCCCGAGCTGCCGGAGAACAACGTCGTGGTGGGCGGCGAATGGTGGGATGCCGATTCGCCCGAGCGTCTCGTCTCGCTGGAAGACGACTACGCCGAACGTCGCGGCTTCGCCGTCGGCGACGAACTCACTTTCGACATCGGCGGTCTGCCCATGGTCGCCACCGTGTCGAACCTGCGCCGGGTGGAATGGGACAGCCTGCAACCGAATTTCTTCGTCATCCTCTCGCCGGGCGCACTCGAGGGTTTCCCCGCCACCTACATGACGAGCTTCCACTTGCCGGTGGAGGACAAGCGCTTCCTGAACGAACTGATTGCCGCCCACCCCACCATCACGGTGATCGAGATCGACGCCATCATCCGCCAGGTGCAGAGCATCGTCGATCGGGTGACGGGCGCCGTGGAGCTGGTGCTGTATCTGGTGCTCGCCTCGGGCGCGCTGGTACTCACGGCGTCCATCCAGGCGAGCCGCGACCAGCGCATGAAGGAGCACGCGCTGCTGCGGGCGCTGGGCGGCACGCGGCGACTGATCGGCGGCGCGCTGGCGGCGGAGTTCGCCGTGCTCGGCGCCTTCGCCGGGATCGTGGCCGTGATTGGCGCCGAGGTGAGCGTGTTCTCGCTGGAGACGCAGGTGTTTGATTTGGGCTATACGAGTCGGCCTTGGTTCTGGCTGGTGGGGCCGCTGTTCGGCGCGGCGCTGATCGCCACGGTGGGAGTGCTCGCAACCCGAAGACTGGTCAACACGCCGCCGGCGACGGTGTTGCGGGAACTTTGACCGAGGCGGCGGCGAGCAGCTCCATGCAAGCGGCGTCGAACCAAGTCGAGGCCACGCGTCCCGCGCCGGCGCGGCAGCGCCTCGAGCGCAACAAGCTGGCCAAGCGTCTGCGGCGGCTGACGGGCAAGGCGGTCGCCGACTACGACATGATCGGCGAGGGCGATCGCGTGATGGCCTGCCTTTCCGGCGGCAAGGACTCCTACGCCATGCTCGACATGCTGCTGTCGCTCAAGCGCAATGCGCCGGTATCGTTCGAGGTGGTGGCGGTGAATCTCGACCAGAAACAGCCGGGGTTTCCTGAGGACGTGCTTCCTGCCTACCTGGATGGCTTGGGCGTCGAGTACCACATTGTCCACGAGGACACCTATTCGATAGTCCAGGCGTTGACCCCGGAGGGCAAGACGTTCTGCCCGGTGTGCTCTCGCCTCCGGCGCGGCATTCTCTACCGCATGGCAGACCGCATCGGTGCCACCCGCATCGCCTTGGGACACCACGCGGACGATGCCGTCGAGACGCTGTTCCTCAACCTCTTCCACGGCGGCCGCATGAAGGCCATGCCGCCGAAGCTGCTCTCCGACGACGGCGCCCATGTCGTCATCCGTCCGCTGTACTACTGCCGCGAAAGAGACTTGCTGCGATGGGCCGAAATGCGCGGCTTTCCCATCATCCCGTGCAATCTGTGCGGCTCTCAGGACAACCTGCAGCGGCAGGCCATCAAGGGCATGTTGGCGGAGTGGGAACGCGTCCAGCCGGGGCGGGTGGACAACATCGCCCGAGGGCTGCGCCACGTCGTGCCAAGCCATCTGGCAGACGATGCGCTGATGGACTTCGGTGCGCTCGAACGCACCATGCGGCGGATGCCGGCGGTGGACTTGGGCGTTGACAGTGACGCTTCGGTTGAGCCTCGCCCCGTCGCCGCCAACCAGGCTCAGGAATTTCCTGCACAACCCGAGTGATGGAAAGTTCTCCGGCCCGCCCAGGACACCCGGTCGCCCGTCTCGCGGGAGGAGGCTGGTTGCAGCTTCCGGCCCTTGGTTGCTTCGCCTTCCGCGCGAGGAGCGTGATGGGCCTCTCTAGCGAGGGGAAGCCCCTCGCGCTCCCCCAAGCTGAAGGCTCCTACTTCGAGGAGCTTCACACTGCGCCATCCGGCCCGCACGTTGGTGTGGACTCGGCTCCGAGATGAGCCCGTGCATCAACCTGTTGGACGGTTTGTTCCCTGCAAGGAGGTCTCGCCGTCCACCACCATGAGGCGGGTTGTTGATGCTGGGCCTGGGAGCATGACATGAGCGAGGTATTGCTGCGGGCCTCGGACGTTGGCTATGAGGTGGACGACTTGCCTCTCTTCCACGAGCTTGATCTCGTCGTTCGCAGCAGCGAGATGGTTGAGGTGCGCGGAGCCAATGCCAGTGGCAAGAGCACGTTGCTGAGGTGTCTCGCGGGGCTGATCCGGCCCGCGTCGGGGGCGGTGCAGGTACACGACCAATTCGCCTATCTCGGGCATCGCTCGGGCTTGAGCGATACGTTGACGGTGCGCGAGAACCTGCGTTGGCTGCTCGCGCTTTGCTCTGGGCAGCTCCCTGCCAACGAGGCGGAGTCTGGCATTGAGGAGGCGCTCGTCCGCCTTGAAATCGGCCACGTTCAGGGTCGCACCGTTGCATCGCTTTCCGCGGGCCAGCGCCGTCGCGTCGCGCTCGCCGGCGTGCTGGCAAGTCGCGCCCGGCTTTGGCTGCTCGACGAGCCATTGACGGCACTAGATGACGCCGGCGCTGCGCTTCTGGCGGGCGAACTGCGGCGCCATCTCGACTGCGGCGGTGGCGTGGTGGCGGCAACGCATCGTGCGCTCGGTCCCCTTCCAGCCAGGACCCTGCAACTGGGCGAAAGTTGAACGCCTTCGCCACCGAGTTCCGCCGCGACCTCGCCATCTCGGCGCGGCACGGTGCGGAAACCATGAATCCGATCGCCTTCTTCGCCTTGGCCGCCTTCTTGCTGGGTCTCGGACTCGGCCAATCCACATCGCGCCTGGACGAAGCCGCTGGGGGCGCCCTGTGGGTGCTGGCGCTGTTCGCAAACGTCCTGGCGGTGGAGGGGCTCTTCAGTCGAGACCGAGAAGACGGTTCGCTCGAACAGTTGCTGCTCCATGCCAAACCCCTGTTCGCCGCATTGCTCGGCAAGGTGGCAGCGCATTGGATCGTGTCGGGGCTGCCCATCGCGGCACTGAGTCCGCTCGTGGCACTGCTCGTGGACGTGCCGCCTTCCGGCATGTTCGCGCTTGCTCTCACGCTGCTGCTCGGCACGCCGACCCTCGCCTTGGTCGGTGCCATCGGCGCCGCTCTCGTTGCCGGCACCGGTCGCGGCGGCCTCTTGGTGGCGCTTCTCGTGATGCCGCTGTACGTGCCGACCCTGCTGTTCGGCTCCGGTGCCGCGATGACGGCACTTGGCGGCGGCGATCCAAGCGCCGAACTGCTCTGGCTTGCGGCGCTTTTGGCTCTGTCCATTACACTTGCCCCGTTCGGCATTGGCGCTGCGTTGCGCGTCGGACAGGAGTACTGAAAACGACATGGGCAAAGCCACGGAATGGTTCCGCCGGACGTTCCATCGGATGGGTTCGCCGCGCTGGTTTTTCGCCGGCTCGCGGGGCTGGATGCTGGGCCTGTATCTCGTCGGCGGCGCCCTCATCGCCATCGGCTCCGCGTGGGGGCTCGGTTTCGCGCCGACGGATCGGCTCCAGGGCGACAGCTACCGCATCCTCTACGTCCACGTCCCTGCGGCACATCTCGCCGAGGCGGTCTATGTCGCCATCGCCATCGCCGGCGCGGTGCATCTCGTCTGGCGCATGAAGATGGCGGATCTCGCCATCGCGGCCGCCGCCCCAGTCGGCATGACACTCACGGCTGCGGCCCTCGCCACCGGCTACATCTGGGGCATACCTACCTGGGGCACTGGCTGGGTCTGGGATGCGCGCACCACCTCCATGCTCGTGCTGCTCTTTCTCTATTTCGGCCTGATCGCGCTGCGGCAGGCAGTACCGCGTGCGGACCGCGCCGCGCTAGCCGTGTCGGTGCTCGCCATCGTCGGCGTCGTCAACATTCCCATCATCAAGTACTCGGTGGACTGGTTCACCACGCTGCACCAGCCGGCCAGCATCCGAATCGGCGAGCGGCCCTCCATAGACCCTTCGATGCTCTGGCCGCTGGCGGTGAACGCACTCGGCTATTACCTCTTCCTCGTGGGCGTCGTGATCGCCGCGCTGCGGGCCAAGATCATCGAGCGCGAAGCCAAGGCCGACTGGGTCCGCACATGGGTGCAAGCCCGATGATGGAGTGGCTGGCGATGGGCGGGCACGGCGTCTACGTTTGGAGCGCCTACGCACTAAGCGCCGCGGCGCTGGTGGGCATGGGCGTGTGGCCTTGGCTTGCCTTGCGCCGCGCCCGGCGACGGATCGCCGCTGCCCTGGCTCCGAACCAGCCCGTCCGGGCGGGCGACAGGAAACGGCCCGAACCCGGCCAGGGAGATGTGGCGTGACTCCGCTGCGCAGGCAGCGAGCGGCCACGGTGCTTTTCGTCCTCGCCGGCGCCGGAGTGACACTGGCGGTTGCCATGCTGGCGCTCGAGCAAGACATCAATCTGTTCTACCCGCCAGAGCAAGTAGTGTCCGGCGAGGCACCGATCGGCAAGCGGATTCGCGCCGGCGGCATGGTGGCAGCGGGCAGCGTAGCGCACGACGACACGGGCCTCGGCGTTTCCTTCGTCGTCACCGATTACCAGGGAAGCGAGTTCCGAGTCGATTACGAAGGCTTGCTTCCTGGCCTTTTCGGCGAGGGCGAAGGCGTGCTCGTGGCCGGGCAGTTGCGCGCCGATGGCGTGTTCGAGGCCGAGGAAGTGCTCGCCAAGCACGACGAAAACTACATGCCGCCGGAGGTCGCGGACATGATGGCGGCAACGGGCGAGCAGCCGTGACCATCGGCGCAGCGTGACGAACGATGCGGGTTAGACCGTGATCCCCGAAATCGGCCACTTTGCCGTGGTGGCGGCCTTGGTGATGGCCATGTCGCTGGCGGGTGCGGGACTGGCCGGCGCCGCCACCGGCCGCAGCACTTGGGTGGATGCCTGCCGTGGCTTCGCGGCGGCGCAGGCTGGCCTGATTCTGCTCGGCTTCGTCTTGCTCACGGTTTGCTTTCTGCGCGACGACTTCTCCGTGGAGCTGGCCGCCGCCCACTCCAACACGCTGCTGCCGTGGCAGTACAAATTCAGCGCCGTGTGGGGCAATCACGAAGGCTCCTTCCTCTTGTGGACGCTGGTGATGGCCGGCTGGACGCTCGCCGTGGCGCTGGCGGGAGGACGCCTCGAACAAGCCTTCTTTGGCCGGGTGATGGGCGTGCTGGGGCTGCTCAACGTCGGCTTCCTGCTGTTTCTTCTCCTGGCCTCCAACCCCTTCGCCCGCCTCGCGCCGTTCGTGCCCCAAGAAGGCAACGACCTCAATCCCCTGTTGCAGGACTTTGGTCAGATCGTGCATCCACCGATGCTGTACATCGGTTACGTGGGCTTTTCGGTGGCCTTCGCCTTCGCCGTGGCAGCGCTCTTGTCGGGGCGTTTGGACGCAGCCTGGGCGCGCTGGTCGAGGCCGTGGACCAACGTCGCCTGGGCGTTCCAGACCGTCGGCATCGCGCTCGGAAGCTGGTGGGCCTACTACGAACTCGGCTGGGGCGGCTGGTGGTTCTGGGACCCCGTGGAGAACGCCTCGTTCATGCCGTGGCTGGCCGGCACCGCGCTGGTGCACTCGCTGGCGGTTACCGAGAAGCGCGGGGCATTCAAGAGCTGGACCGTGCTGCTCGCGCTCGCCACGTTCTCGCTTTGCCTGGTGGGCGCATTCATCGTCCGCTCCGGGGTGCTCACCTCCGTGCATGCATTCGCGGTGGACCCCGAACGGGGGCTGTTCCTGTTGATCCTGCTCGTCGTCGCCATCGGCGGGGCGCTCACGCTCTACGCCATGCGGGCACCAGCCATCCGCAGCCGGCTGCAATACGGCGGTCTTTCCCGCGAACTGCTGCTGCTGGTGAACAACCTGCTGCTGGTGGTGGCGGTGGCGGTGATCTTCATCTACACGCTGTACCCCTTGGCCTACGAGGCGGCAACCGGCGGCGACCGCATCTCCATCGGGCCGCCGTATTTCAACCGCGTCTTCGTGCCGCTGATGTTCGTACTCTCCGGTTTTCTCGCGCTGGCACCCGCGGCTCGGTGGAAACGAACGCCGCTTACCGTGCTGCGCCGCATCGGCGTCTTGTTCGGCATCGGCGCCGCGCTTGGCGTGCTCGTTTCATTGCTGCTTGGGGGAGTGCTGAAGCCTGCTGCCACACTGGCGTCGGCGCTCGCGATCTGGATCGTCGCAACCCATGTGGACGACTTCGGCAAGCGCCGCGGCGTCCGGCCGCTTGGCTATCTCGGCATGGTGACGGCGCATGTGGGCTTCGCCGTCTGCATGGTGGGCGTGGCCGTCACCAGCGAGTATTCGGAGGGGATCGATGCGCGAATGTCGGTGGGCGAGAGCGTCGAGGTGGGGGGCGTCAGCTACACGCTCACGGCTCTCGACCACGTGCGCGGACCCAACTACATGGCCGACCGGGCCGTGTTCAAGACCGATGACGGCGTCCGTCTCGCGCCGGAGAAGCGAACCTACTTCGCACGCGGGGACGTCATGACCGAGGCGGCGATCCGTCCGGGGTTTTTCGGCGACCGCTACGTCACGCTGGGCGAGCCGGTGGCGGACGACGCGTGGGGCGTGCGCATCGAGCACAAACCGATGGTGCGCTGGATCTGGCTCGGTGCGCTCTTGATGGCGTTCGGAGGCTTGGTGGCGATGGCAGACGGGCGCTATCGGCGTCTGGCCAGTCGGGATGCCGCTCTCGCCCCGGCATAGGAGGGAGCGAATGCGATCGAGGCCCCGAGCTCCGAAGCAATTGCCGACGCGACGCCAGGGCGCGCCGTGACCCAGGCCCGGGCGCTCTTGATCGTGCCGCTGGCGGTGTTCGTCGGCATCGTCGTGCTCTTGTATTCCGGTTTCGGATTGGGACGAGCAGACTTGCTCCCGTCTGCGCTGATCGACAAGCCGTTTCCAGATTTCGAGCTGCCGACGTTGGCCGGCGAACCACCACGGCGCAGCCGCGACGATCTGGTGGGTGAAGTGCGACTCGTGAATGTGTGGGCAACTTGGTGTCCCACCTGCGCCGCCGAGCATGACGAACTAGCCCGCATAACCGGCGAAACCGGCATCAGCATCGTTGGCATAAACTACAAGGACGACCCCAACGCCGCCCGCGCGTGGCTGGCACAGCGGGGCGATCCATACCTGTTCCACATCATCGATGCGCGCGGCGACCTCGGGGTGGACCTCGGCGTCTATGGCGCACCGGAGACGTTCGTCGTGGATGCCACTGGCGTGATCCGCTTCAAGCAAGTGGGCGCCGTCACCGCAGACACGTGGCGGAACTCGATGGCCCCGGTGGTGGCCTCGCTTCAGGCAGCCACGCCATGACAGGCCGTACGGTCCTTGGCATCGCCGCGCTCTGCATCGCAGCCACTCTTTCCCCCGCCTCCTCCGTAGTGGACGCCTATGACTTCGACAATCCCGCGCTCGAAGCCCGCTACCGCACTCTCATCGCCGAGCTGCGTTGCCCGAAGTGCCTCAACGTCAACATCGCCGGCTCCGACGCCCCCATCGCCAGCGACCTCAGGCGAGCCGTGCGGCGGATGCTGGAAGAGGGCCGGACCGACCAGGAGATCCTCGCTCATCTCCAGGACCGCTACGGCGACTTCATCCTCTACAACCCGCCCCTCAGCCCCGCCACGGTGCTGCTCTGGGCCACACCCGCAGTCCTCATCCTCGTTGGCCTGCTGGTGCTTCGCCGTCTCGGCAGCCGCCGCGACGCCGTCGAACTGACCGAAGAGGAACGCGCAAGACTCGACGCGCTCGGCGCCGAAGACCCGTGATCGAGGCCTGGCCGTGGCTGATTCCCGCTGCACTCGCACTCGCTGCCGTGGTTATGACGGCGTTGCGCCTTTCCCGTTCCGCACGCGAGCAGCGACGCGACACCAACCTCGCCCTCTACCGCCAACGCCGCCGCGAACTCGCCGGCGAAGCGGAAGGTGCGCTGCAAGAGGAACTGCAAACCGAACTTCAAGCCCGCCTTTTGGAAGACGAAGCCGGCGAGTCGGAGGTGCCGGCCAACCGCAGGCCCGCCACACGCATGCGCGTTGGCACCGCAGCCATCTTCAGCCTCGTCGCCGCCGTCGCCGCCGTTGCCATCTACGCCATCATCGGCGAACCCGAAGCCCCGGCTCTCGCCAAGGCCGGCATCCTCCTGCGAGCCACCGACACCGCGGCAGATGACCCAAGGCTTCCCGCCGCCCAGCGAGCGCTAGCCGCCCACCTCGCAGCTAACCCAGAAGATGCCGACGCCTGGTTCCTGCTGGGCCAGGCGCAGTCCCGCCAAGGCCGCATGGCCGAGGCCGCAATGGCCTTCCGCCACGCGAGCCTCGTCAGCAACAACAACCCGACACTCGAAATGCACTGGCTCGGTGCAGCCTTCGCCGCTGGCGACGGCACCCTAGACTCCGACGCACGGATAGCCGGCCAGCGCATACTTGCCGCTCATCCAGACCACGCCGCAACCCTGGAGATCATGTCCGTGGACGCGGCCCGCCGCAGCGACTTCAACACCGCCGCCACCTACCTCGAACGCCTCGCCAGCCAACGCCGCGACGAGGAAGCCGCAGCCCTGGTGGCAGAAATGCTGCGCCAGATCCGCGCCCGCCAAGACCCCACCCGCCCGCTAGTGCAAGTCACCGT
>VXPR01000082.1:1523-9414 GCA_009839405.1 Gammaproteobacteria bacterium | reverse complement strand
GGAGCTGGCTGAGCTGGGAGCGTTG
This sequence comes from Gammaproteobacteria bacterium, assembly GCA_009839405.1. GTDB lineage: Bacteria > Pseudomonadota > Gammaproteobacteria > Pseudomonadales > Azotimanducaceae > VXYL01. The sequence goes on along the minus strand of VXPR01000082.1, from coordinate 9,389 downwards.
CTCTGGGCTCAGCGAATTCAACAGCGACTGGGCCGCCGCCATCTGCTGGCGCATCTGCTCCAAGAGTTCGTCGAGGTTCTTCGGCGGGTTCTCGCCGAACATGTCGCCGAACTCGTCCATGAAGCGGTCGAACTCGGGATCGTCGCCGGCGGCGCGTCGCGCCAGCATCTCGTTCAGCGCCCGTAGCATGTCCTTCATGCGCTTGATGTCGCCGTCCGACATGTTCTTCACCATCTGCTCGATGTTGTTGAAGAACGACTGCGTCATGGCCTTGCGGAGCTGGTTCAAGAGTTCAAGGTATTTCTTCTGCGCCTCGGGGTCCAGGAACTCGTACTTCTGCAAGGCGTTCATCTTGCCGGCGGGGTCTTCCGGCAGGTTGTCGAGCTCACTGGCGTTCTTTTCGGCGATCTGGCGCAGAAGGTCGTCTGTGAAGTCCTCCGCCTTGCCGGCGTCTTTGTCGGCGTCGCCTTTGCCGGTAGCGTCGGTGCTCTCGTTGCTGTCACCTCCTTCGCCACCGGCTTCGCGGTTCCCGCCGCCCTTCCACTCGTCGATGCGCGAGCGTTCCATGCCGATGATTTCGTCGAGCTTGCGGCCGATGTCGTCCATCACGCTCGAGAGGTCGAACTGCGACAGCCGCTCCTTTTTGCGCTCGCGCAGGGTCTTGAGCATTTCTCGCATGCCTTGCAGGCGATCGCCGCCGGGGATGTCCATGCCGCGGGAGAAGAGGTTGCGCATCGCCCAGCGCAGGTCGCCGTATTCCATCAGGTCGTCCACCATCGCGCCTAGGGCATCGTCGGCGGAGTGGGCCAGCATCTGGCTGCCGTCCCATTGCGAGAAGCGGTGGCGAGTGACGAATCGGCGCATGGCTCGTTCCCCCTTGCCTTGGCAGGCTTCAGGTGACCCTTGGAGTTCCCGCGCTAGCGAAAAGCTCCAACACGCCCGCAGGGCGCACCTTCACCCGGTGAAGGTCGCGCGCCCGCCGGCGCTGTATTTGTTCAGCAGCTTGTGCAGGTGCAGGCCTTCGAGCACGAACTCGACGGCGCTCGGCATGGCGGCCGGTTCAGAAACGAGGCCGGAGACCACTTCCGCCATGCCGGGAATGGACTCCATCACGGAGTCGTAGGACATCACCGCAGCGCTCTCCCCGGTCTCGACGGAGAGGCCATCGCCAAACGAGAGCACGATGTTCTCAAGCTCGTTCACGTCCATCCGGCGGTCGAACACCGCCTTCACGGAGGCGGTGAGGATGCGCTCGACGATCTTGTCCTCCTGCCCTTCCTCCATCGCCTCGAACTCCACCTTGCCTTGCAGCGATGGCAGCACGAAGGGCAGGTCGGAGATGCGCGGGATCACGTCGAGCTCGTTCAGGCGCAGGGCGCGGCGGAAGGCGTTGGCGAGCAGCGCTTCGTAGTTGGCGACCGACGCCCGCACGGAGACGCCGGAGCGCTGGTTGATGTCGGGAGAGGAACGCGCCTGGCGGGTCATCTCGGCGACGATCTCCTTCATGTAGTCCGGCACGTGGACGCGGTAGTCGCTCATGTCGAGCGACGCCGCTTCCTGTTCCATGATGTCGATTTCCTGGCCGATCTCGTCTGGATAGTGGGTGCGTACCTGGGCGCCGTAGCGATCCTTCAGCGGCGTGATGATGCGGCCGCGGTTGGTGTAGTCCTCCGGGTTCGCTGTGGCAATGAGGAACACGTCGAGCGGCAGGCGCACCTTGTGGCCGCGAATCTGCACGTCGCGCTCTTCGAGCACGTTCAGGAGGCCCACCTGGATGCGCTCCGAGAGGTCTGGCAGCTCGTTGATCGCGAAGATGCCGCGATTCACCCGCGGCACGAGGCCGAAGTGGATGGTGAACTCGTCCGAGAGATAGCGACCCTCGGCCACCTTGATCGGGTCCACCTCGCCGATGAGGTCGGCGATGGTGATGTCCGGCGTCGCCAGCTTCTCGCCATAGCGCTCATCGCGATGCATCCAGCGGATTGGGGTTTCGTCGCCCTGCTCGGCGACGATGGCACGGCCTTGAGCGGTGATGGGCGCGAACGGGTCTTCGGGAATCTCGGCGCCTTCGATGACGGGCGTGAACTCGTCGAGCAGGCTCGTGAGGCTGCGGACGATGCGCGACTTCGCCTGGCCGCGCTCGCCGAGCAGGATGACGTCCTGACCGCCGAGGATGGCGTTGGTGATCTGCGGCAGCACCGTCTCGTCGTAACCGACGATGCCGGGGAATAGGGGCTCGCCGGCGCGAATCTTGGCGATGAGGTTGCGGCGCATCTCCGCCTTCACCGGCAGCATCTCGAGGCCGGATGCCTTGAGCTTCCCCAAGGTCTTTGCTCTCGCAGCTCTGGCAGCCATAGCTCGGATTGTCCTTATGTACGGTTTGCGCTTTCCGGCACCTTCGCAGAGTGTGGCTCACCGGGCAACCGAAGCGCAAACGGAATGCCGTTCGCTTCGGGCGGTGACCTGCAAGGCGGTACACTCGCACAGACGCCAAACGGGGAGTGTGAAGCGCGCATGGGTCAGGAACGGGTCTATTGCTCGGATCTCTGTCTTGCATCCGGCGAGCCGATGCTCGGCACGGCGGTGCAAGTGGATGTCTGGCTACTACTGGAGTATCGGCCGGCATGGCGCCGTAAGGCGGTAGACGACAACGATCTTGCGCCGGAGACGCTGGCCTGGCTGCGGCAGCAGGTGGGGGCGTTCGAGGCAAGCGGGCGCAAGGTTCGTCCGCAATTGGTTCGGCGTCCGGGCCGCGACGACGCTGGCGTGGCCGTCTTCGTGGCGCAGGACGGCTGCCTTGGTCGGCTGGATGTGGGGGATTACCGCGACCTCGCTGGCTTGAATCTGACCGAAGCCGAACTCGAAGTGGTCTCCGAGCCGCACTATTTTGTCTGCACCAACGGCCAGCGCGACCTTTGCTGCGCCCGCTACGGTTTGCCGGCGTGGACGCGCCTGCAGGAAGCCGTGGGCGAACGCGCCTGGCAGACCACCCACGTTGGCGGCCATCGCTTCGCCCCCAACGTGCTGGTGCTGCCGCAAGGCGCGCTCTATGGCCGGGTAACGGAAGATTCCGTAGCGGCGTTTGTGGAGACCATCGAGGCCGGCGATCTAGCCAAGCAGTTCCTCCGGGGCCGCAGCATGTGGCCCCCGGAAGCGCAGGCCGCCGAAGCGCTTTTGGAGGGCGCGAGCACGCTCAAGGCAGTGCACGGCGAGGATGTGACGTTTGCAACGGCATCGGGCGAAAAAACCGTGCGGGTTCGACGCGCTTCGTCGCCGTGGAAGATGATCCCAAGCTGCGGCGTGACGGAGCCCGAGGACGTGTTCCCGTTCGTGTCTGCGTAAAGGCGATGCGCCGCTGAGTGACGCGCCCCCCGACGGGTCGTGCCGAGTCGTTGACCGCTTAGGCTTTGGACAAATTGGCGCGTACGAAACGCTCGACCGCGGTGTTGAAGGCTTCCGTGGCGGTCATGTTGACCGCGTGGCCGGCGTCCACGTCGACGATTTCGAGGTGGGGCATTTGCGCGGCGGCGAAGTCGCGGTTGGGTGCGAAGCGCTTCTCGAACCGGCCGCAGACGAGGAGCGCCGGGCGCGTGTTTGCACCGAGGTCGGATCGCACCGAGGCAGTCGGCATCATGTGCTCCATGGCCATGGCGATGCCTTCGGGGTCGATGCCTTCGGCGTCCGCAACCAACGCGTCGTAGGTACCCGGCGGCAAGCGCTTGGCGCGGCGGGGATGCACGGCGATGCGGTCCAATGCCTCCCTCCCCCCGTCCCGAACCCGCTTGGCATTCGCGGCCGCCGTCGCCTGCCGGTCCCCAGTTAGGCTGTGCTCCGCGAAGGCAGAAGCCGAATTCGTGAAGACGTGACCGTAGAGTCGCTGCGGATGCGTGAGCGCATAGCGAATCGTCACGGTGGCGCCGAGCGAATAACCGCACACGAACCAGCGCTCGACGCCCAGGCGTTCGCGAATCGCGTCGATGGTTGTCGCATAGCTCCGCGTGTTGTAGAGAGCAGCGTCAGCGGGGCTCGGCGAACGCCCGTGTCCGTAGAGTTCCAGCGTCACCGGTTGGCAGAACCGAGACAACGCCTCTAGGTTCGGCCCCCACTGCGCCCGACTCGACAGGAAGCCGTGCACAAGCAGCAGATGCGGTCCGGTTCCGGGATGCACGTCCCAACGCGGCGCGTCCGGGCCGACGGCTGGCGAGTCCTCGCTTTGGAGCATTGCCTGCTCCGCCACCGTCACAGCGCCGCCACCACCGCGTCGCAGAACGTCGTGGTGCTTGCTTCGCCGCCCTGATCGGGGGTTAGCGCCCTGCCGTCCGCGTAAACCCGCTGCACCGCATCCTCGATGCGCCGAGCCTCGCGCTCGAATCCGAGGTGGTCGAGCATCATGGTGGCCGACAGCAGCGCCGCCGTGGGGTTGATGATGTTGCGCCCAGCAATGTCCGGCGCGGTGCCGTGCGCCGGTTCGAAGTAGGCGTAGTCGTCGCCATAGCAGCCGCTTGGCGCAAGGCCCAGGCTGCCGAGCAGGCCGCCGGCCGCATCGGAGAGGATGTCGCCGTAGAGGTTCGGCATCACCACCACGTCGAGCCGCTGCGGCTCGCGGATCAAGCGGCAGGCAAAGTCGTCGACGATGAACGACTCGAACTCGACGTCGGCGTTGTCTGCAGCCACTTCCTGCGCCACTTCGAGAAAGAAGCCGTCGCTGCCGCGCAGCATGTTGTGCTTGGTGGCGCAGGTCACCTTGGGGGAGCGCGACGGATCCTGCCGCCGTCTGCTGCGGGCGAGGTCGAAGGCGAAGCGAACGATGCGTTCGGTGCCGGCGCGGGTGATGGCCTTGATGGCGTAGCGCCCTTCGCCAAGATCATGCACCGGGCGGCGGATCGTGCGTCCGGACAGATTCAGCGGCGCAAGGTCGCCGAGCGGCCCCTCGCAACCGACATAAAGGTCTTCGAGGTTTTCCCGCACGATGGCGAAGTCGATGCCCTCGGGGTTGGCCAGCGGGCTCGCGCACCCTGGCAGATGCACGCAAGGCCGCACGTTGGCGAACGTGCCCTTGCCCCAGCGCAGGTATGTCAGCGCGGCGCCGGACTTGCCGCTGGTGGAACCGAAGAACGTCGTGTCCGCCCGATCGATCATCTCCCGAGCCTCGGCGGGGAAGATATCGCCGGTTGCCGCCTCCGCTGCTTCCCCCACCACCGGATAGACGAACTCAAGCCCGATATTCAGCGACCCCAAAAACTCCACCACCGGCCGCATTGCCTCCGGCGCCGCATCATCCCCTTCGATCACCGCAACCGTCTTCAGCACGTATCCCCTCCACAAACCGCCGACAAACGCGCAACTTTGCCCCATCACGGCCCTCGCCGCCACAGTCAACACGCACACGGTTTTCTGCACGGGTGGTGGCGAGTTGCTACGATTGCACCCGCTCAACACCCAGATCCAGGGAAGGAAGAATGACCCCGGAGTTGATCGGCACCATCGCGGTAGGCATTGCAATGCTCGGCTTCCTTTGGAGCCTGCACCGCGACATGGCGGACTTGCGCGAACGCATGGCCCGCATCGAAGGTCTGTTCGAGGGCTTCACCGGCCGGCAACCAGAAGGCGGCTCCGAGGCATGACGCCTGCGTTGGAGGGCAGGGAGAACGGACATGACACCTGAACTGGTGGCAACAATGGCCTTCGGTGTCGCAATAGTGGCGTACCTCTGGAGCTTGCACCGCGATTTGGTCGGCATCCATCGCGAACTCGCCGGTCTGTCCGAGCGCATGGCCCGATTCGAAGGCCGTTTGGTGGGCTTCGTTCGCCGTCAATAAAGCCTCTACCTGAGTGCATTGGCTCACTAGGCGCGACGCACACACCGCCCGAGCCGCCTCGGAAAGCGTATGATCGGAAGTTCGCTCTGGCACGCGTGGAGGGGACATGCCTTACGACCTGGTGATTCGTGGCGGCACGGTCGTGGATGGCTCCGGGGCGCCTCGCTTTCGGGCTGACGTTGCCGTTGCAGATGGCGCAATCGCCGCTGTGGGCCGGGTGCCGGATCGAGGGAGGCGCGAACTCGATGCCGACGGGCATGTGGTGACGCCGGGCTTCATCGATGGCCATACCCACATGGATGCCCAGATCTTCTGGGATCAGCTTGGTTCCTGCTCCTGCTACCACGGCGTCACCAGCGTCGTCATGGGCAACTGCGGCTTCACCATCGCGCCCTGCCGCGAAGAGGATGCAGAACTCGTCATCCGCAACCTCGAGCGCGCCGAAGACATCTCCCGCGACGCCATGCTGGCCGGCATCAAGTGGTCTTGGGAGACCTTCCCGGAGTTCCTCGACACCCTCGATGCACTGCCCAAGGGCATCAACTACGCCGGCTACATCGGCCACTCGGCGCTGCGCAACTACGTCATGGGCGAGCGCGGCTTCACCGAAGCCCCGACGGACGACGAATTGCAGACCATGTGCGACGCCGTGCAGGAAGCGGTGCGCGCCGGCGCAATGGGCTTCTCCACTTCGCGCACGCCCAATCACGTCACCGCTGACGACCGCCCTGTCGCGAGCCGCGCCGCGAGTTGGGACGAGGTGCGCGCCATCGTCCATGCCATGGGCCGCACCGGCCGCGGCATCTTCGAGATCGCCCAGGAGAACACCGGGCGCGACCCCGAAGCCATCCGCGCCTACCACGAACGCATCCGCGACCTCGCCGTGGAGTCCGGCGTGCCCCTCACCTGGGGCATGTTCGCCTCCCGCTTCGCGCCGGACCGCTGGCGGCCGTTCATGGATCTCCTGGACGAAACGGCCGAAGCCGGCGGGCGCATGTTCGCTCAGGTGCATTCGCGCCCGCTCAACACGTTGCTTTCGTTCAAGACTCAGCTTCCGTTCGACCGCTGGGACACCTGGCGCGACATCCGCGCCTTGCCACTCGAGGAACAGCAACGGGCATTGCGCGACCCCGACACCCGGGCCAAGCTCGTGGAAGTGGCGAATGGCCCCGCCCCGGGCGGCAAGATCGTCGGCGTCGAGGCGCGTCCGCCGGACTACGACCATCTCTACATCATGGACGACATGCGCGGCGAGGATCGTCTCCTGCGCGACGTGGCGGCCGAGCGGGGCATGGACCCCGTGGACCTCATGATCGAGCTCAGCCTGCAGAAGAACCTCGGCCAGTTCTTCCGCCAGCCGGCTGCAAACGAGGATCAGGACGCGGTGCTTGAACTCATGCAGCACCCGCGTTCGGTCGTGACATTCTCCGATTCCGGCGCCCACGTCTCGCAGATCATGGACAGCTCCCTGCAAACCCACGTGCTGGCGCATTGGGTGCGGGAGAAGGAAGCGCTGACGCTGGAAGAGGCGGTGCGGCAGCTCTCCTTCAACAATGCCAGCCACTGGGGCATGTTCGATCGTGGTCTCGTGCGCGCAGGCATGAACGCAGACCTTCTGGTCTTCGATCCGGAAACGGTGGCGCCGGCGATGCCGGAGGTGGTGAACGACCTGCCGGCCGGCGCCAAGAGGCTCAAGCAGGTGGCGAACGGAATCAAGAACACCATCGTCAACGGCGAGGTGTTCTTGGAAGACAACGAACACACGGGAGCGACCGCGGGACGCCTGTTCCGTGGCATCGCCTGAACAGAGGGGAGACGAACCATGAGCGAAGCAGCGAAACTCCGATCGAGCCTGGGCCATCCCGTCATCGACGCCGACGGCCACTGGCTCGAATACGCCCCGGTGGTGGGGCCGGCCATGCGCAAGATCGGCGGCGACGCCGCAGTGCGGGCGATGGAGATGAACGGCGAGCGGGTGCGCCGTTCCCTCGGCATGACGCCGGCAGAGCGCCGCCGATCTTGCGCATGGCCGGCCCCACCACCGGGG
>VXPR01000082.1:931-1513 GCA_009839405.1 Gammaproteobacteria bacterium | reverse complement strand
GCCCAGGAGTCCTTCTGGGGTGCCCCGACGAAGAACACCCGCGACCGTGCCACCGCCATGATGCCGCGCCTACTCTACGAGCGTCTCGACGAACTCGGCATCGACTTCAGCATCCTCTTTCCCACCATGGGGCTCGGCCTGCCGCGGGTGAACGACGACGAAGCACGCCTCGCGGCGTGCAGCGCGTTCAACACCTACCAAGCCGAACTCTTCGAGCCGCTCAAGGACCGCATCACGCCGGCGGCGGTGATTCCCATGCACACGCCGGAAGAAGCCATCGCCGAACTCGAACACGCGAGCGAGCTGGGCCTCAAAGCCGTGATGCTGAACAGCATGATCGACCGACCCATCGCCAAGGTGGCCGAAGACCGGCCGGACGCTTCAGACCTCGCCACCTGGTACGACATGATCGGCCTCGACAGCGTTCACGACTACGACCCCGTGTGGGAGAAGTGCCGCGAACTCAAGGTCTCTCCCACGTTTCATCGGGGCTCGCGCGGCCGCGCCGTCCGCCCAGTGTCTTATAAACATATCCGAGGCCACGACACGGAGAGGGATGGGGGTTGGAGGGGGGGGGGGGTT
>VXPR01000082.1:0-921 GCA_009839405.1 Gammaproteobacteria bacterium | reverse complement strand
CTTCTGCTACAACCACATCGGCCATTTCGCCGCCGCCTCCGAGGCCGTGTGCAAGGCGATCTTCCTCGGCGGCGTCACCCGCCGCTTCCCGGAGCTCAACTTCGGCTTCCTGGAGGGCGGCGTCGGCTTCGCTTGCCTCCTCTACGCAGACCTCATCGGCCACTGGAACATCCGCAACGGCAAAGCGCTCGAAGACACCAACCCCGCCAACCTCAAACCGGACGTGCTCCTGGAACTGGCGCAGGAATACGGCCCGCCGGAAATGGTGGAGGCCATCCGCGCTGGCGCCGGGGTGAGCACCAACAACGGGCCGCAGTCCACCGGTGGCATCGACGAGCTTGACGACTACTCCGCCTGCGCCATCGACCAGGCGAGCGACATCAAGGACCTTTTCGTCGGTCCCTTCTACTTCGGCTGCGAGGCGGACGACTCAAGCAACGCTTGGGCCTTCAACACCGACTGCAACCCCTTCGACGCCGAGATCAAGACCCTCTTCGGCTCCGACATCGGCCACTTCGACGTGCAGGAGATGGCAGGCGTGCTCCCCGAGGCATGGGAACTGGTGGAAGACGAGCGCATCGACGAGGCTGGCTTCAAGCGGTTCGTGTTCGAAAACCCCGTGCATTTCTTCGGCGGCACCAATCCCAACTTCTTCGACGGCACACGGGTGGCGCAAGAGGCTGCAGCGGTGCTGGCCGCCTGAGTGTCCAAGCGAGCAGGGGCCTTTCGCGGGGGACGGGCTTTTCCCGTCGCGTGCCCAAATCCCCAACAGGAGACAAGCCCGAGGAATACGTTGAAACGCACCGGCGGATTCGGCACAGGCCTCGTAGGGGCGCCCCGTCTGGTGTGCCGAGGTGAAAGGGCCCAGGCCCTCGTCCTCGCAACTCAGATACGCGCAGCTCACAGCCCAACCCCCCAGCC
>VXPR01000097.1:5980-9442 GCA_009839405.1 Gammaproteobacteria bacterium | reverse complement strand
CGCCGCCGGCGTGCGCATCAGCACCGGCAGCCCACAATTGGCGGAACTGCGCGACGCACAAGTCGCGTGAATGCAAGCTCCTCGGCAACGGAGACGCCGGCGCGCCCCGTAGCGCACGGACAAGACTCGCAACAAAGAACTTCTGCGCCCGCAGAATCAACGCGCCCCATAGGGCACGCCGGCATCGTCAACGCGGACACCTCGATGTTCGCGTCGCTCAAGAACCGCGACTATTTGCTGCTGTGGACCGGTCAAGCCGGCTCCGCCTTCGCCATGAACATGCAGCTCGTGGCGCAGGGCTGGCTGGTGTACGAGATGACCGTCTCCACCATGAACCTTGCCTTGGTCACCTTCGCCTTCACGGCGCCGCAGATATTCTTCGCCCTCATCGGTGGCGTGCTGGCAGACCGGGTGCGCAAAAAGCCGCTCTTGCTCTGGTCGCAGGCGCTGAACGGGGCCGCGACGCTGGTGATGGCGGTGATCATCATCACCGGCAAGGTCACCTTCTTCGACTTCATCTGGGTGGGATTCCTGAACGGCACAGTGCTGGCGCTGTCGATGCCGGCGCGTACCGCGTTCATCCCGGAAATCGTCGGCGAAGGGCTGATGTTCAACGCCATGGCCTTCAACATGGCGTCGTGGAACATCGCCCGCATCCTCGGCCCTGCCCTCGCCGGGGTGATGATCGCGGTGTTCGCCGGCGGCGACAAAACCAGCGCCTTTGGCGTGGGCCTCGTCTATCTGGTGCTGTCGGCGCTCTATCTCGTCTCCTCGGTGACGGTGCTGTTCATCCACCATCCCGGGCATCCGTTGGGCACCGGGCAGGCGAGCCCCTTGCGCGATGTTTGGGAGGGGCTGACGTACGCCGCACATTCGCCGGTGGTGGGCGGCCTCATCCTGCTTTCCATCCTGCCGTTCCTGTTTGGCATGTCCGTCAATACCTTCCTGCCGGCATTCAACACCGACGTGCTCGCCGGCGGCGCGGACGATCTCGGCATCCTCATGGCGGCGATGGGCGCCGGCGCCATCCTCGGCTCCCTTGCCCTCGCCAAGATGCGCGAGTTCCGGCACAAGGGCGTGTGGCTGTTCGCCAGCACCCTGCTCTGGGGTGGGCTGGTGGCAGGGTTCGGCGCCACCGCGACCATGCTGGCGGCGCTCGTGTTGGTGGGCCTGGTCGGCTTCATCTCCGCCTTCAACATGTCCATGAACCGCAGCATCGTGCAGCTTCAGGTGACCCGGGAGATGCGCGGCCGCGTGATGAGCATCGACATGATGTCCCACGGCCTCATGCCGCTCGGCATTCTGCCCATCGGCTGGGTGGCGGAGCATTGGGGGGTGGCTGGTGGCATTGGCCTCTCGGGGGCACTGCTGATGGCGGGAACGCTGGCGCTGTGGTTCGTGCTCGTCGGCGTTCGCCGCATCGACTCCGGCTTCGAGCCACCGAAGTAGCATGGCCGTCCGGCACGATCCAACAACGCCCAGCGCCGGCAGGCGCTTCTCCGACGAGTAGGGCAGCCATGCACGAACTCGACAATCCGGCTTGGCACGCCCTTCTCGGCCCGCAGGGGCACTTGGGTACGGCGGTCGGGCGTGCCGGTCGGTTTCGTGCCGATGTGTCGCCCATCGCCGGGCTTGCGGACGCCAGCGATGCCGCACTTGAGGAGCTTGCGGGGCTGTTCGAGCCACGCGAGTTCTGTGCCGTCTTCGTCTGCGGCGACGCGGACCGCTCTCCCGACTGGCGCCTGGCAACCACGGTGACGCTGTCGCAATGGGTGTGCCCTTCGCCGCCCGAGCCGAGCGATGACGAGCCGGTCTTCCTCGAACTCGACGGCAGCCGCGCCCAGGAAATGTACGAACTGGTGAAGGCGACGGACCCAGGGCCCTTCGAGATGCAGACGTGGCGCTTCGGCGACTACATCGGCATCGACGTCGCCGGCAAGCTCGTCAGCATGACGGGCGAACGACTGGCCTTCGCCGGCCACCGCGAGGTGAGCGCCGTCTGTACGCTGCCCGAACATGCCGGGAAAGGGTACGCTCGCGCCCTCGTGCGGGAGATCGTGCGCCGGCAGCACGCCGCCGGAGCCCTGCCCTTCCTGCATGTGCGCGCCGGCAGCCCGTCGGAACGGCAGGCGATTCGCGTCTATGAGAGCCTTGGTTTCGTCAAGCGAGCGGACCTGACCATGAAGATCCTGGTGCGCCTGTGAGCGAGCAGCAGCCCGAAGAGCAAGGTGAGGGCAAGGCGCCTCCTCGAACGGAGGGCGTCCCGCCCTCCAACGCGCCGACAGGCGCGGAGGCTAAGCGGTCCCCCTGGTCCTGGGTGTTCCGCGCCGCCACCTGGATCGCGGCCGCAGCCTGCTTCTGGCTGGTGTACACGCGCATCGAAGCCGCGGCCGCACGTCAAGACGCCACCGCCTTCGAGTATCTGATCGATTTCTTCGCGGGCGCCGACTGGGTGCTCTGGCTTGCCGTGATGATGCCGTACTCCGTGTTCTTCTTTCTCGTCGACAGCCACGCCACCTGGCGCGTGATTCGCTGGTTCAACGCCTCTGGACTGCGCTTCGGCCACATGCTGCCGATTCGGGCGAGCGCCTACATCCTGTCGCTGGTGAACGAGCAGGTGGGCAAGGGCGCCATGACGCTTTACCTCTTAAAGCGCCACAACACCCCCGGCTGGGAGACGCTGTCGAGCATGATTTTCCTCGGCCTCATGGAGGTGTATCAGCTCCTGATGTTCTCCGCCATCGGCGTGGCGCTGAACTTCCACCTGCTGCAAGAGGCATCGAAGCTGCTGCCGCTCGATTGGATCTTCCCAATCATCCTCGCCGTGGCGGCCATCTACCTCCCAATCCACATCGCCTGGTTCCGCGCCGGAGCCAACGGCGACGAGGACGGCCCGGGCCTGCGCAACAAGCCGCTGCTCAGGGCCTTCCGCCGCGCGAGGCCGATCCACTACCTGCTGGTGGTGCTCTTCAAGGCCCCCAACCTGCTTGGTGCGGTGGTGGTGTACACCGTGGCACTCGAGCTCTTCCAGGTGCAGGCAAGCCTAGGCCAAATGCTGGCGTTCCTGCCGGTGATCTTCCTCGCCGCAGCACTCCCGCTGCCGTTCCACGCCGGAGCGCTCCTGCTCTGGACGGTCCTGTTCCCGGACTACCCCGAAGTCGGCGCCTTCAGCCTCGTAATGCACACCTTCTTCGTCCTCTTCAACGCCCTAATCGGCGTTTTGTTCCTGCCGAAGGCAAACAAGGAACTGTTTGGCTGACGCCTCCCATGGAGCGAATCGTGTAACACGTTGATGTGTTGGTGACTTGGCTCGAAGTCGGGGCCCTTGGGGGGAGGGCGTTTCGCCCTCCCACGCGCCGATAGGCGCGCGCTCGTGCAACAAGCATGTGCAGCCTACGGAACCCGCCCCCGAGCGGGCGAGCGGGGGGGCAAGAAACCCCCCCCCCACCACAACCACCGCCC
>VXPR01000097.1:4587-5970 GCA_009839405.1 Gammaproteobacteria bacterium | reverse complement strand
GGGCGTCCCCCCCCCGTGGCGGCTTGCGCCCAGCGGGGTGGTGGCTGGGGGGGGGGGCGCGGGGGGGGGCCGTGGGGGGGGGGGGGGTGCCCCCCCCCCCCCGCGCCGATAGGCGCGCGCTCGTGCAACAAGCATGTGCAGCCTACGGACCGCGCGCCTTGCGGCGCGTGGGAGGGCAAGATGCCCTCCCCCCAAGGGCCATCCCGCGGCCTTGGCGAGGTGGGATCCGTTACCGTGTTCCCCCACGGATGGCCATCCGGCGTTGGTAGTTGACGCGCCGCCCTATTCGCCACTCTCCTTGCCCGACCTTCCACCACGGAGGCGCTGCCACCACGATGCATACAGCGGCGCGGAGCCGGGGTTCATCATGGCGTGCAGGCGCTCGAACATGGAAAGGAAGGTCGTGGTCAGGAGCACGAGGCCGAAGAGCCAGATCGCGTCGTCGGGCAGCCAGGTGGCGCCCAGGGCATTGCGGATGACGATGACTCCCACCAGGACGAAGTAGGCGATGCCGTTGTAGCGCCCCAGGCGACTGGTTCTGAGCGGCTGCCCTGTCATTGCGCGGGAGTCGAGCACGTATTGCAGGAAGGCACAGCCGATGAGGAACGGCAGGAAGCCTGGTATGACGCCCGTGTGCGCCAAGGCCCACAAGGTGAGGGTGACGTAGATGGCATCTGCGGAGTGGTCGAGCAGGCCCCCGAGGGCCGACTCCCTGCCGGCGCGGCGGGCAAGATAGCCGTCGAGCATGTCGGACACCACCGCACCCACGAAGATGACGCTCGCCAGCAGCCAGCGCTCGTCCAGCGCCAGCACCAGCGAATAGGGCGCGGCGACGAGGCGCGCCAGCGACACCGCGTTGGCGGCCGTCAGCCAATCCCCGAATCGTCGTTCCTGCGCCGGCATGGCCTAGGCGGGACTACAGGCCCGGCCCGGCCGCGAGCGCCGGCGCCGAAACGCTCTCAAGAGCCCTCCCGGGCATCGAGACGAAACACCCAAGCGGTGGTGACGAAGTTCTCGCCCTGCTCCACCTCGTATTTGCGAACGTAGGCGGCGGTTACGGTCGCGAGTTCCGCTTCGTCCTCGACCCGAGAGGCGCGCAGGGGATAGACCGCATCGTCGATGCGAAGCCGCACGACCGGCGTCTGAACGATGTGCTGTGCCCAGCGCGAGCCCCCGCCACGCGACGAGGCGACGTAGAAGTGCGGCCCCACCGCCACGCCCCACACATTCACCGAGTAGGCGTCCGCGCCGGTTTCGAGCTGCACCGTGTCCACCGCATCGCTGAACCCCCAATCATCCGGCACGCGGGACACCGTCCCCCGCCGCGCACCCCCCGCCCGCCCCCCCACCGCCGCTCACCGCGCTCGCCGGGCCCACGGCGCC
>VXPR01000097.1:0-4577 GCA_009839405.1 Gammaproteobacteria bacterium | reverse complement strand
CCGCGCCGCACCGCACACCCCCCCCCAGCCCCCCCCAACCGCCAAACCCCCCGCCGCGGGGCCCGGGTTAATGGGCGCCCCCTGGATCATCAGCGATGAAGGAATGCATCGAGCGACTCGCCTCCCTCGTGAGGCTAGGGACACACACGACACAATAGCCCAAATGTGTTGAAACGCACCGCCGAAGTCACGGCCCCGTAGGGGCGACCCTTGTGGTCGCCCGTCCTGAATGCGCGGACCGCCCTCGGATTACGCCCCTGTCGGCGCGTTGGAGGGCGAGACGCCCTCCTCCGAAGGCCCGCGCACCCGTCGCCGCCCGCGTTGAAGCGCACCGGTGGATTCACGGGCCTCGTAGGGCGACCCTTGTGGTCGCCCGTCTTGAATGAACCGACAAACTCCGCACGGGACAACCCCGTCCCCTACGCAACCCCGAAACACCAACGTCGGCGCGTCAGGCCCAGCCTCGCCACGTTCCCGTACCATCCTGCATACAAGCGAAAACCACGAGGCCCCCTTGCCCATAGCCATCACCGGCGCCAATGGCCACATCGGACGTCGCCTGCTGCGCGCACAACCGGACGCCCGAGCGATCGTCCGTTCCGAACGAGCCGCGGCCACGCTCGCGGGCCACGCGGACGTGCGCGTTGTGGACTATGCCGACAGAGCCGCACTCGCCTCCGCCTGCGCCGGCTGCGACGCCATCGTCCACCTCGTCGGCATCATCCGCGAAGGCGCAAACGCCAGCTTTAACGACGCCCACGAGCGCCCCGCCGAAGCCTTGGCGCACGCCGCCCGTGACGCCGGCGCAAGCCGTATCGTCTATCTCAGCATCCTCGGCGCCGACCCCCGCTCAAGCAATGCCTGCCTCGCATCTCGCGCCCGCACCGAAGCCATCCTTGCCGACTCCGGCGTCCCCACCGTGGCCCTGCGCGTGCCCATGGTGCTCGGCGAGGACGACTACGCCGCCGCAGCCCTCTTCCGCAACGCCCGCGCCGCCAAGCGCCTCGCCTTCACCTTTCGCGCCGGCAGCATGGAACAGCCCATCTTCGCTGGCGACGTGGTGTCCGCCATTCTCGCGGCGCTCTCCGAGGGCATCGCGCCCGGCACGCTCGAACTCGCCGGGCCACTCGCGCTACCCCGCCGCGACCTAATCGCCGCCGCCGCCGAGGCCCTCGGCACCGAGCCCGCGCACGTGCTGTCACTGCCGCTCTGGCTCGGCCAAGCCTTGGCGTGGACGCTCGAACGCCTCGCCGCCAACCCACCGCTCACCCGCGCCATGCTCGGCGTCCTCGATCACGACGACGACATCGATCCAACGCCCGCCGCCGAGGCCCTCGGCATCCACCTGACCCCTCTCGCAGAGACGCTGCAACTCGTCCTTCCCACCAAGGGTGGCTCGGCGTGAGCAAAGGCGGCACCACCCGCCACGCCCAAGCAAGCATCTCGTTTGACGCCCCACAGAGCACCCGCTTTAATACGCCGCCCGTCTGGCCAGGTAGCTCAGTCGGTAGAGCACTGGACTGAAAATCCAGGTGTCGGCAGTTCGATTCTGCCCCTGGCCACCACAGTGGCGCGTCGGCAGTTCGCTACGCGAACTGCTGGCCTTCGTGCTCGCATTCGCTCCCAGCTACGGCTAGGAGCCAGCGCCGTTTCTACAACGCAGCCTTCTAGCGCACGAGGCTGGCGATCGCCTCCGGGATGTCCTTCAAGCGGGTGACCGTCGCCGTGGCGGCGGCGGGTTCGGTTTGCGCCATCAAGTTGGCCCAGATGGTGTACATGCCCACATTGCGGGCGCCTTCCATGTCATCGACCGGGTGGTCGCCGATGTGCACCGCTTCTGCTGGCGCCACGTCGGCATGGGCGAGGGCGCGCTGGAACATCTCTGGGTGGGGCTTGCTTGCGCCCACATCGGCGGCGCTGTAGCCGAAGGAGAAGAGGTGGCTTAAGCCCAGCCGTTCGAAGTCCGCGTTGCCGTTGGTTAGCGCCGCAAGCGTGTAGCGGCCGTGCAAGGCCATCAGGGTTTCGAGGGCGTCGTCGAAGTAGGTGACGCGGTGGCGCCAATCGAGGAAGGTGTCGAAGGCGCCTTGGGCGAGTTCTCGCGCCGCTTCCGCGGCATAGCCGCAGTGCTCGATGGCATCCCAAAGGATGCGCACCCGCAGGCGCGAAATGTCGTGGACGATGTCTGGGTCCGCGGCCATGACGCTGCGGCGAATCTCGCCCAGGGTGGATGCGTGCAGGCGCTCGAACTCCGGCACCCGGGGCTTGAGCCAAGCGTGCATCTCGGACTCTGCCCGACGGATCACGCCATCGACGCTCCACAGGGTGTTGTCGAGGTCGAAGGTGACGAGGCGAATGCCGCCCGTCGCGCTCACCTCTTGGCACCACCGGGCGCTGCGTTCTCCGAGGCGGATTTCCGATGCGCCCGAGGGTGGGCGCTGTCGTACACCTTGGCCAAGTGCTGGAAGTCGAGGTGGGTGTACACCTGCGTCGTCGCGATGTTGGCGTGGCCCAAGAGCTCCTGCACTGCCAACAGATCGCCACTCGACTCGAGCATGTGGCTGGCGAAGCTGTGGCGCAGCATGTGCGGATGCAGCGCATCGTTGCCGGTGGTGGCGGCAGCGAGTTTCTTCAGTCGAAGCTGCACGCTGCGGGGCGAGATGCGCTGGCCGCCTCGGGCGACGAACAGCGGGTCTTGAAGAGTCACTCCCGTGCGCGTTGCGAGCCACGCGCGCAGGGCCTTGCGAGCGGCGCTGCCCACCGGCGAGATGCGCGTCTTGCTGCCCTTGCCAACGACCGTGATGACACCCTCATCGAGATCAAGATCGCCGACGTTGGCACCGACGAGTTCCGCCAGCCGCAGCCCGCTGCCGTAAAGCAACTCGGCCATGGCGCGGTCGCGCAGTTCAATGTCGTCCTTCGGCTCGTTGCCAACGAAGAGCTGCGCGGTTTGGTCGGCATCCATCGTCTTCGGCAGGCGCGCTTGCTGTTTCGGCGCACGAATCCCCGCTGCTGGATTGCCGTCGAGTTCCCCTCGGCGCACCAGCCACGCAAAGAAGCCGCGCACGCCGGACAGGGCGCGGGCGATGGAGCGCGGCGCAAGACCGCCAGCGTGCAGACGCGCCACATAGGCGCGAATGTGATGGCCGCGGACATCCTCGGCGCGCGCGGGTGCGTGCAGGCGCAGGCGGTCGAGATCGCGCCGGTAGGCGGCCACCGTGTGCGGCGATACCTGCCGTTCGCTGGCGAGCGCTCGGAGATAGCGGTCGATGTCGGACGCGAGCGCGCTGCCTTGATCGAGCGTGGCGGACTCCCGGCGGCCCCGCATCACTTGTGTGCTCCTTCCCCGGCGATGGCGGTCGTGACGCGAAGGCGGGCCAGCACCCGCGCCAACAGATCGCCGAGATAGCCGAGGAAGGCAGTGCCGAGGTCCGGCGTGTAGCGCTCGGGATCGTACGAACCCAAGGCCAGCGTCGCCTTGACGCTGGCGAATCGCGTTGGCACCAGGGCCGCAGAGCCGGGAGCGTTCGGCCGCTGCCCAAACAAGACCTCGTACTCCTCGGGACGGCAGGGGTTGCACAGAGGCAAACGCACATCGAACAACGTCGCCACCGGCGGCGACTCGCCCTCGGCAAGGCAGCGCAGGTGTTTCAAGGGGGGGTCGCTGCCCCCGTCCTCGAAGCAGATGACATGGTCGAGGTGAAAGCGCCCGAGCACATGCATCGCCAACGCGTCGTCAAGTTCGGCTCGCGTTTGCACGTCCAGCAAGGCAAAGGTGAGCGTGCTGGCGGCGGCGAAGATGCGCTCGTTGTCCGCCGCAACGCCTTGCACCTCCTCGAGGCGCCGCCCGACGTCGCGGTTGCGCTCCCGCAACGTAGCCATCTGCCGCTGCACCAACGATGCCGCGCCGTCCGGCGTCGGCACAGGGGGGATCAAGTCGGGATGGTCCACGAGAAACCCTGGATGGCGGCGAAGGAAGCCTGCCACTTCGGCTGGATCGAGTTCCGGGGCTTGCGGCTCGGAAAGCGCCATCAGAGCTGCACTCGGCCTTCATAGACGAACGTCGCCGGTCCGGTCATCTTAACGGCGGCGTGTGGACCAGGCCATGCCATCTGCAGCTTGCCGCCGGGAAGGGCGATGCGCGCCGTCTCGTCCAAGTGTCCGGCCAGCCTCGCCGCCGCCATCGCCGCAGAGGCGCCGGAGCCGCAAGCGAGGGTTTCACCAACGCCGCGCTCGAATACGCGCAGTCGAGCGAAGCCGCGATCGACGACTTCGAGAAACCCAACGTTGACACGGTCAGGAAACATCGGGTGGCGCTGCAATGCCTGACCGACCGTCGCTACGTCTGCCTTGCGCACATCCTCCACGAATATCACCGCATGGGGGTTGCCGGTCGATACTGGAGTCAGTTCCAGCTCGGCACCGGCCACCGGCACGCGCACCGGGGCGCAGGCGTCGGGCGCCGGCAAATGCACCGCTACATTGCCGTCTTGTCCGAGTTCCGTGCGGATATCTCCGGCCAGGGTTTGCAGCACGAGATCGCGCTTCACCGTCAGCTTGCTTGCGGTGACGAATCGCGC
>VXPR01000256.1 GCA_009839405.1 Gammaproteobacteria bacterium | reverse complement strand
TTGTCAAACCCTCCCTGTGGTGGTGGGGGGGGGGGGCCCTCACGCAGTGGTGGGGTCTCCCGAGACAACGGCGCGCCTCGGCAGTTGCTCCGCAACTGCTGGCCTACGGGCTCGCTTACGCTCACCCTCCGGCTAGGAGCCAGCGCCGTTTTCTACGGCGCTGGCTCCTAGCACACTGGTAGGCTAGCGTCTCTCGCACGTCGCCAAGGGGAAGCCGACCATGTCCGAGCAGCTCGCGTTCCGACCCGCCACCGAACTTGCCGAACTGCTGCGCCGCAAGGAAGTCAGTTCGGCGGAACTCACGCGCCACTACATCGACCGCATCGAGCGCCATGACGGTGCCCTCAATGCCGTCGTCGTGCGAAGGTTCGAGCAGGCGCTCGAAGAGGCTCAAGTCGCGGACGCCGCCTTGGCTCGGGGCGAAAGCCTCGGGGCATTGCACGGGGTTCCCCTCACCATCAAGGAGTCCTATGTCATGGCCGGCACGCCGGCAACATGGGGCATCGAGGCACAGCGCGACAACGTCGCCGACGCCGATGGCCTCGTGGTAAGCCGCTTTCGCGCGGCCGGCGCGCATTTCCTCGGCAAGACCAACGTGCCCGTGGATCTCGCCGACGTGCAGAGCTACAACCCCATCTACGGCACCACCAACAATCCGTGGAACGTCGAGCGCACGCCCGGCGGTTCCTCAGGCGGCAGTGCCGCGGCGGCGGCGGCGGGATTCAGCGCCCTGGAGGCAGGTTCCGACATCGGCGGCTCCATCCGCACCCCGGCGCACTTCTGCGGCGTCTTCGGTCACAAGCCGACGTGGGGCATCGTGCCGATGTCCGGGCACGAAATCGTGCCGCACGTGCCGGACCCAGACCTCTCCGTCTGCGGCCCCCTCGCCCGCTCCGCCGAGGATCTGGCCGTTGCTCTCGACATCATGGCCGGGCCCACCGAGCGCGAGGCCACCGGCTGGCAGCTCGCCCTGCCGGAACCGGGCTTCAAGTCGCTGGCCGATCTTCGCGTCGCGGTCTGGCCCACCGACGACATTGCGCCGGTGAGCGCGGAAACCCAGGCGCGCGTGCGCATGGTGGCGGACACGCTGGCACGCCTCGGTGCGACGGTATCGGACACGGCTCGCCCCGACTTCGATGTCCGCAATGCGCATCTGGTGTATCAGAACCTCCTCACCGCGGTGATGTCGAGCGGCCAGCCAGCGGCGCAGATCGAGAGGATTCGCCAGCGCGTGGAGAAGCTCGACCCCGAGGACCAATCGGCCGACGCCGTTGCCGCTCGAGCCTCGGTGATGAGTCACCGCGACTGGATTCGCCACGACTTCCGCCGCGAACGACTGCGCCGCGCCTGGGACGCCTTCTTCCGCGACTGGGATGTGCTCATCTGCCCGCAGTTCGCCGTGCCGGCCATCCCACACGACCACGCCCCCTTTGCCGAGCGCAGCACCATCGTCGATGGCGAAGCGCGGCCCTATATGGAGTCGATCTTCTGGTCGGGAGTCGTCATCGCCTCCTACCTGCCAAGCACCGCGCTGCCAACGGGCCCGTCCAGCGAAGGCCTCCCCATCGGCGTGCAAGTGGTCGGCGCCCCGTACCGCGACCGCAAGACCATCGAGTGTGCCCGCCTCATCGCCCAGGAGATCGGCGGCTTTACCCCGCCGCCGGCATTGGCGGGGTAAGGGCCCCCGACATGGCGTATCCCTTGGAAGCGAGGGCGAGACGCCCTCGTTCCGAGGCCCTGGGTACGCCGCCCCGTCACTTGTCCTCGGCTTTGCCGGCAGCAGCAGGACGACTGATGCGGGCACGAAACCACGCCGCGAGTTCATCTTCGCCGACCCGTCCCGCAGCGACACCCTCCATCGTGTGAACTGCATCCACCGGGTCAAAGTCGAGGCGGCACCCGTTGTCGGCCAAAAACACCCGAGCGGTAACCCAGGCCGTGCGCTTGTTGCCGTCCACGAAGCCGTGGTTCATTGCGATTCCATAGGCATAGGCCGCTGCGAGCGATGCCCCGTCGGGGTTGCCGTAGGCTGCCAGGTTCATCGGACGCGCCAAAGCGGACTCGATTGCGCCATCGTCGCGGATGCCGTCGGGTCCTCCATGCTCGGAGATCTGGCGGTCATGCACCGCCACAACCACACTGAAGGAAACCCAACGCCAAGGCGCGTGTTTCGCGCTCACTTAGCCAATGCCCGGAGAACCTCCCGGTCGTCATGCATGATGTCTTCCGCGATCGCCATCTGACGCGCAAACTCGGGGTCGTACGGAGTGAGCCGATAGCCGCCTCCGGGAGCCTCGGTCAAGTGGAGGACATCGCCTTTCCTTACCCGAAGCCGCGCCAGCGCCTCCTTCGTGAGGATGATCCCCGAGGACGCGCCGACCGTCGTTACTTTGAATGAGAGCACTTGATCACCTCCGTTCCATATAATGTCGATTATATGTTTGGCTCGGCAAGGATTCCATGCCGTGCCCAGCTTGGTGGTGTGGCATTTTAACTTTCGCCGGCCACACCACCCCCAGCTTCAGCGTCAGCGACCCTAGGCCAAGGTGCCCTCGCTCCAGAGCGTCAAGTCTTGAGGCCCAACTCCGCCAGTTTTCTGGTCAGGGTGTTGCGGCCCCAGCCCAAGAGGACCGCGGCGTCGCGTTTGCGGCCGCCGGTGTGTTCGAGGGCGGTTTGGATCAGGGTGGTTTCGAAGGCCGGCATGGCTTCGCCCAGGATGTTCGATTCACCGCGGGCGAGGCGTTCCTGCAGCCAGGTTCTGAGGAGAGCTTCCCAGTCGCCTTGGCCGGCGGTTGGGTCGTGCTCGGCGGCGAGTTCAGGGGGGAGGTCGGTGATGTGGATCTCCCTTCCCGGCGCCATCACCGTGAGCCAGTTGCACGTGTTCTCTAGTTGGCGGACGTTGCCGGGCCACGGCAGGGATTGCAGGAATTCCATTGTTTCCGGGAGGATGACCTTGGCTTCGCCGCCCAGGTTGCGGGCGGCACGGGCGAGGAAGTCTGCCGCCAGCATCGGAATGTCGGTGGCGCGCTTGGCGAGGGTCGGCACGTGCACGCGGATGACGTTGAGGCGGTGATAGAGGTCTTCACGGAAGCGTCCTTCCGCCACGAGGCTCGCAAGATCGCGGTGCGTCGCGGTGATGATGCGCACGTTGGTGCGCACGCTAGTTCGTCCGCCGACGCGATAGAACTCCCCTTCGGCCAGCACCCGCAAGAGCCGCGTCTGGGCATCCGCTGGCATGTCGCCGATCTCGTCGAGAAACAGGGTGCCGCCGTCGGCCTGCTCGAAGCGGCCGATGCGCTGGTCTCGCGCACCGGTGAAGGCGCCGCGCTCATGACCGAAGAGCTCGGACTCGATCAGGTCGTGCGGGATGGCGGCCATGTTGAGCGCCACGAAGGCGCGCCGGGCGCGGGGACTGTGGTTGTGGAGCGCCCGCGCCACCAATTCCTTGCCCGTGCCGGACGCGCCCTCGATCATCACCGTGATGTTGGATTGCGACAGCCGGCCGATGGCGCGGAACACCTCCTGCATCGCCGGCGCCTTGCCGATGATTTCCTGCTCGCCCTCCGCCGCAGGCGCATCCTGGGCCGACTGCACCCGTTCCTTGCCGAGCGCAATCGCCCGCGCCACCGTGGCCACCACGTCGTCCACGTCGAAGGGCTTCGGCAAATACTCGAAGGCACCGGCCTGGTAGGAACTGACTGCACTGTCCAGGTCGGAGTGCGCCGTCATGACGATCACGGGGATGTCCGGCAGGCGCTCGGCCAACACGGAAAGGAGCGCGAGGCCCCCAGTTTGCGGCATTCGCAAGTCCGTCAGCACCACCGCCGGGGCATCGATGTCGAGGCGTTCGATCACCTCGTCCGCGGCGGCGAACACGCGGCAGGCATAGCCAGCCTGCGTCAGCGCCCGTTCCAGCACCCAGCGAATGGAGCTGTCGTCATCCACCACCCACACTTCATTGCTCGACATCGGGATGCCTCCAGTCACGCGCGCCTGGGAGGCGCGTTCGCGCGCCCTGCGGGCGCATCGGCAGTTCCCTCGAGGAGCTGCCTTTCCTTCCCGTTCGGGGCCTGCACCTGTTTCACAGGCAGATAGAAGGAAAACGCCGTTCGCCCGGGCTGGCTCTCGTGCTCGATCACGCCGTTGTGCTGGCCGACGATGGTTTGGGTGATGGCGAGGCCCAGCCCCGATCCATCCGGACGGCCGCTGATCATTGGATAGAACAGTCGATCAGCGATGTCGGCAGGAATGCCCGGCCCGTTGTCGATGAAGTTCATGTTGGCCACCAGCCGATGGCGCACCGAACCGATGGTGAACTGCCGCACCGAGCGCGTCTGCAGGACGATGGTGGGTTCCGGCACTTCCACCACCGCCGCAAAGGCGTTCTTCAGCACGTTGAGGGTGGCCTGCACCAGCTTGCCCAAGTCTCCTTCCACCTCGGGCACGCTCGGATCGTAGTCGCGCTTGAACGTCACCTCGGCCGGCCGCTCCGCTTCGAGCAGGCGCACCACCCGTTCGATCACGTCGTGCACGTTGACGGCGTCGAAGTGCGGTTCGTCGCTAGGGCCAAGAATGCGATCCACCAGCGAGCGCAGCCGATCCGTTTCCTCGATGATGACGCTGGTGTACTCGCGCTGCTCCTCGTCGCCAAGCTGCCTGGCGAGAAGCTGCGCCGCACCGCGAATGCCACCGAGCGGGTTCTTCACCTCGTGGGCGAGGCCCCGCGCCAGCTTGCGGGTGGTTTCCTGCAGCGACACCTGGCGTTCGTCGTGGTCGATGCGCAGGAACCGATCCTGCGGTCTAAGTTCCACCAAAAGCTCCGTGTCCGAAAGCGGCTCGATGGAGTAGTCGAGCCGAACCGCACCGCCGTCGAGCGCGAGATTGGCGGCGCGCTTGGTGAAGGCCTGGCCGGTTTCAAGCACCCGCGCGAGTTCTCGCGGTGTGGCGTTGGAATCGCTCAGAACCTCGTCGATGCGCCGCCCCACCAGCGCCCCGTCGCTGTGCCCGAAAAGAGACTGCGCCGCCTGGTTCAGATAAGTGATGCAGAACGACTCAGCGAGAGATGCGTCCTCACGCGAGGAAGCGCCTCTCGGCTTCGCACCGCGCAGAAGTTTCGCGCCAGCGAAACTTCCAACGCGCCCGCTAGGGCGCGCCACGACAACCACCGCCGTGGCGAGCTGCTCCAAGATGTCTCGATAGGTTGCGATGGGCTTGACTCCCGGTTGCGCCGGAGCCGTTCCATGCGCGAGGGCAACCCCCGCAATCCGGCCACGCACGGCCCTGGATGCAAGTTGCATTCCACGACCGGCTTCGCGACGGACGGCCTTCAGAGGAAAGGCCGGATGCTCCCGCCGAAAGCGACTTCTCGTTTAGGCGTCGGCGCGCTCGTTGGAACGCGCATGCCTCATTTTAGTGCAGCCCGACGAGAAGCGCGCAGCAGGTGGATGATCTTGGGGCGACTCTCCGCTAGAACCATGCCGTTGGCATCGACGATGCGCACCGCCAGTTCGTGCCTGCCGCGATCCAACTCGGCAAGATCAAAGGTGAGGCCGTCGCTCTGCTGTGCCGCTTGGCCATCGAGCAGCACGATCGCGCGATGGTTGGGCTCGAGGCTCGGCTCCGTTGCCGCGACGATGCGGATGCGGCCGTCGTTGGCGCGGGTGGCCTCGTCCTGGGGCCACTCGATGTTGACACTGCGGTAGCCAGCGAAGGCGTCGGACGGTGTCGCGACCGGGTCGGGAGCGCGCGGTTGCAACGGACGGGCGCGATAGGTGTTGGCGGCGCGGGGCACCACGCGCTCGGCTGTGCAAGCCGGCACGTCGGTGAAGGTGACTCGTCCATCGCCGTCGACCAACCGATACATCGGCGCCGCACTCGCGCAGACGACCAAGGCCGCCGCCACCGCTGCCAGCGATCGCCGCACCCACCGACCACTTTGCTTCATCGCTCTTCCTCGTTTGCCCCAGGTTGGTGCATCTTCCGAACCACCACCCGCACCACGTCATCATCTTCTTCGCTGCTCACCACCTCGTGCCCATGCACGCGGCACCAAGCCGGAATGTCCTCGAGTACGCCCGGATCGGTGGCAAGGACTTCGAGCGTCATGCCGGCCGCCAAATCGCGCATCCGATCTTGGGTGCGAATGACCGGCAACGGACACAGCAGGCCACGTGCGTCGAGGGTTTCCATGATGCCTGCCTCGTGCTGCACAAATCGCGCGCCTTGCGGCGCGGTGGAGGGCAACGCCGCCAAACCCCTCGCTTACGCTCGGCGTCTGGCCCCAACCCCCACCTAACCATGACCTTGCACCTCATACGCGGCGCTTCGGCGCCGCTCCTGTGGTGCAAGCTCTTGGCGCCTCCCTCCAGAAAGGCCTCAAGCGAGCCTCGCCCCCACGGTCCAATCCCGCGGCACTTCCGTGGGCGACAGCGGCCGCACCGCATACTCGTCCACACGGCCATCCCGATGACTCACCTGCACGGTTACGCGCTCGGCATCCCGCCCCTGCGAATAGCGAGCGACGATGCGCGCCGCCAGGTGCAGGTCCGCGTCGTCCGCTTCGCCGTCGATGAGCGTGAGGGGGCCTTCGTGGCTCGTGGTGTGCAAGGATGCAAACCGCTTCGCATAGCCACGCAGGAAGCGGTTCTCGCCCTCCTCGCGACCGATGATGAGCTTGAAATGGGGCCGTGGCCTCAGGTGCCGACCCACCTTGAGCAGCACGATGTCGTCGAGCTCGTAGTCGCGCTCGCCTCGCGCCTGCCACAAGTCCGCGAGCTTGGCGGAATAGACCTCGTTGGTGAGGAAGCAACAGCCGCCGGCCGGCTGGGCATAGTCCGTGAGCCCAAACCGCGCCGCGAGCTCCATCTGTGGCTTGCGATTGCGACCGTGGAAGCCATAGAGACGGTCGCGGTCCACCCAGCCTTCCCGTTCGGGCAGGGTCGGCGACAGATGGTGCGCGCTAAGCGGCCGCAACAGACGATCGTCGGCGCCGGATTCGGTGGCGATGACGGGCATGGCGTCGGCGCGCTGCGACTTCGGCCGCTGCCCCACCACCTCGCCGGTGACGATGAAGTCGAAGCGACCATCGTCCATCAACCCCCAGACCCGCGTGCGGTCCACCATGAATATCTTGCAGTCGAGGCACGGGTTGAGGTGCTGGCCATAGCCGTGCTTGGGATTCAGCACGATGTCCTTGTATTCGCTCGAGACGTCGATGATGTGCAGCGGAATGCCGAGCTGCTCCGCCACCCAAAGGGCGTTGTTGCGCTTTGGCGTCGCCCGATCCCGCTTGCGGATGGCATGGGTGTGCCCCTCCACGCAAAATCCGGTGTAGAAGTTGACGCCCTCGACCTCGATGCCCTGCTCCTGCATCACGCGCGCCGCCAGCATCGAGTCGAGGCCGCCGGAAATCAACGCGGCCGCGCGACGCGGGCGCGCTGGCGGCTTGGCGCGAGATTGCGCGATGCTGTGTTCTGCACTGGCCATGGCCTTTGCGTTCCTCTCTGGAGGGAGGGCGTCCCGCCCTCCATACGCGCCGCAAGGCGCGTCCGTAAGCAGCACTAGTCGAGGATTTCGCGCCTCGTCGCGGACGCCTGAGCGCCTGTCGGCGCTACGGAGGGCGGGACGCCCTCCCTCCAGAGTATCTTACGCCCCATGAAGGCCCTGTTGCAGCGCGTCGCCGAAGCGTCCGTTCGGGTCGGCGACGAAACCATCGCCGCGATCGGCCCGGGGCTCGTGGTGCTGCTCGGCGTCGCCCGAGACGACACCGAACGCCAGGCGGGGCGCCTCGCCGAACGCACCCTCGCCGCCCGCCTCTTTCCGAGCGACAGCCATCCCATGGACCGTTCCGTGCTCGACGTCGGCGGCGAAGTGCTGGCCGTTTCGCAGTTCACCCTCGCCGCTGACACCAAGAAGGGCAACCGGCCGGGGTTCGCCACCGCCGCGCGCGCAGAGGTGGCCGAACCCCTCTACGACCTCTATTGCGCGGCACTCACCGGCGGCGGGGGCTGCGTGCAAACCGGGCGCTTCGGCACCGACATGCAGGTCTCGCTCGTGAACGATGGCCCGGTCACCATCATTCTTGAGGCTTGATCATCCGCGACAGGGCAATGCCCACCTCGAACAGCACCCAGGCCGGAATCGCCAGCAACACCTGGCTGATGATGTCCGGCGGCGTCAGCAACATGCCGACGAAAAAGCAGCCGACGATGACGTAGGGCCGCTTCGAGGCAATGCCCTGCGGCGTTGCCAGCCCCGACAGCACGAGCAGCACCGTCGCCACCGGGATCTCGAAAGCGAGACCAAAAGCTAGGAACATCTTCAGCACGAAGTCGAGGTAGTGGTTGATGTCGGTCATCATCGCCACGCCCTCCGGCGTGACGCTGGCGAAGAACTCAAACACCAGCGGGAAGACAAGGAAGTAGGCGAACGCCATGCCGAGATAGAACAGCACGATGCTGGAGAAGAGCAGCGGCGCGGCGAAGCGTTTCTCGCGCAGGTACAGCCCCGGCGAGACGAAGCCCCACATCTGGTGCAAGAGCAACGGCACTGCGGCAAAGATCGCGGCATAGATGGCGAGCTTGAAGGGGGTAAGGAACGGCGAGGCGACCTGCGTCGCAATCATGTCGCCCGGCAGCTTCTCCTGCAGCGGGCCGGAGATGAAGGCGAAGATCTCGTCGATGAAGTAATACATCGGCACGAACAGCAGCGCCACCGCCGAGAGCGACCGCAGGATGCGCCGGCGCAGCTCGATGATGTGGGAGAGGAAGGGCTGTTCGTCGGAGTCGACCTGTCGGTCGTGTTCTTGCTCCTCTTGTGAGGCGACACTTCCTCGTGCCGCAGGTTCCTCGTGCGAGGGAACGCCGGGCTCGCCTCCCCCTACGGGAGGTTCAGCTTCTGGACCGAGTTCCTCGCCGGATCGATGCCCGCCGGAGTCGTCGTCAGCCACGTCTCGTCAAGCCTCGTCTCGGATGCCGGCCCGATCAGGACTTGGCGACTGCCGAACTTCCCTGCTCCGAAACCGCTTCGGGCTGAGCCGCTTCGGTGGCGTCTGGCTTCGGAATCGTCGGATCGATGCGCGCCTCCTCTCCGATCGCCTTCACCTCCTGCTGCACCCGCTTCACGTCTTCCATGATCTGTTCGTTGTGAAGCTGGCGACGCACCTCGTCCATGCCGATCTCCCGCTCCACCTCGGTCTTGACGTTGTAGTAGGCCCGCCGCATGCGCCCGAGCGTCAGCCCTAGGCTACGCAACGCCCCCGGCAGCCGCTCCGGCCCCAACACCAAGAGCGCCACCACCGCCGCCAGCATCAGCTCCGGAAAGCCGATGTCAAACATTCGACTCCCGTTCTGCCTTCGCAGCGCGGTTCGGGCTGCCGTCGTCGCCAGGACCCACGGCATCGCCTTCGATGGTCTTCTGCTCCGCTTCCTCGCGCTCGTTCACGGCCTTGCGAAAGCCCTTGATGGCGGTGCCGAGATCCGAGCCAAGCGTCTTCAGCCGTCGCGGCCCAAAAATGAGCAGCACGATGGCAAGGATGATCAGGAGTTCCCAAGGGCCCATGCCAAACACGACGCACCTCAAGGAGAAACAAGGGCGAGCATTATACGGCGCTTACCTCCTAGCCGTAGCTAACGAAAGGGCACGCTCGGAGGGTGACAGGA
>VXPR01000100.1 GCA_009839405.1 Gammaproteobacteria bacterium | reverse complement strand
TTTCGCGAGAGACGTACTGCCAGCTCTCCGTTGAGGCCACAGCAAGACGGCGATGCAAGGGTCGCCCGCCGGCATTGTCGTTGCCGCCGCGGTGGCGCACAGGCGCCTATTGCCAAACTCCGATGATGCCCCCCATCAGCACGCAGTAGGCGACGTGGTAGCCGCTCTGGATCAGCCACAGGTTGAGGCTCGAGCCGCAGAAGCCGCTGTCCGTGGCTGTGGCGGTGATGATGAGGCCAACGCCGACGACAAGGCCGAACAGGGCGCCTGCCTGCAACCCGGACAGCCCCAGCGACTGCATCAGGGCGGCCACCACGATGCAGGTGACGAGGGTTGCGATGGCGGCGATCACGAACGGCCTTGGCGACGGCTGGATGTCGCCTGCTTGCTTGCCAAGCGCGACCAGCCACGCCTTGCCGAACATCGGCCCGTACCACAATCCGCCCAAGGCGAACGCCGCCACGGTGGCCGCGAGGATCGCCCACCAGTTCAGAGCCATCAGATCCGGCATGGTTGCTCTCCCAAGGTGCGCTGGAGCGGAGTGTCGAGCAACTCCAAGCGGTTTACAAATGCACAACCCCGGCAGGGCATAGATGCAGCAAGGAGCCCAGACGAGGCATTGCGTGCCGCTTCTTCGGCAAGTTGGTTGCGCAATTGGAACCATGCCTCAGGTGCTTGGCCATGCGTTGGATGCGGCGTATAGTTGCGCGTGGCCTCAATTCGCCCTTTCTTTTGGGGAGAGAAGATGAAGTGGAAAGTCAGTAACGGGCACGGCACGCCTGTGCCGATGGTGTTGATTCTCGCGGTGGCGCTGGCGGTTCCGGCCAGTGGCCAGGACGCCGAACCGCGGGTGGAGCAGGCGGACCCGAACATGGTTGAGGAGCTCACCGTTGTCGGCTCCCGACGGCGAGACCGTTCGGCAGCGGATTCGCCCGTTCCCGTGGACGTGATTGACGGCAACGACTTCGCCCAAGGCGACTCCAACATGGACTCGCTGGTGGCGAGCCTCGTGCCTTCCTACAACGTGAGCCAGGAACCTATCAGCGACGCGGCCACGTTCATCCGCCCGGCAACGCTGCGCGGCCTCGCCCCCGATGCCACCCTGGTGCTGGTCAACGGCAAGCGTCGGCATCGGGCCGCGGTGATCGCACTGCTTGGCTCCGGAATCTCCGGTGGCTCGCAAGGGCCGGACATCTCTGCCATTCCCGCCATTGCGCTCGATCGGTTGGAGGTTCTGAGGGACGGCGCTTCGGCGCAATACGGCTCCGACGCCATCGCCGGCATCATGAACTTCGTCATCCGCGAGGACACCGAAGGCGCGACGCTGGATGTCAAGTACGGCGACCACTACTTGGGCGACGGCAACGCCGTCACCATCGCCGGCAACGTCGGCATGCCCATGACGGACGCCGGATTCGCCAACTTCAGCTTCGAGTGGAAGGAGACCGACCCCACCAGCCGCAGCGAGCAGCGCGCCGATGCGCAGGGGCTCATCAGCGCGGGCAACATCGACGTGCGCCGGCCAGCGGCGCAGATTTGGGGGGCGCCGCGCTACACCGACGACTTCAAGATCTTCGGCAACCTCGGCATGGATGTCGGCGGTGCCGAGGCGTATGCCTTCGGCAACTGGTCCGAACGCCAGGTCGAAGGCGGCTTCTACTATCGGAATCCCCACACCCGCGGCGGCGTTTTCCGCGGCGACGTGGTGGACGGGTACCCCACCGTCAAGGTCGCCGACATCGATTGGAGCGACAACCCGGAAGGCGTCGTCAATAACTGTCCGGTCGTGAGAATCATGAACAACCGCCCGGACCGCCAGGCCCTCACCGCCGTGCGCCGGGACCCAGGCTGCTACTCGCTGATCGAGAGGTTCCCAGGCGGCTTCACCCCGCAATTCGGCGCCTTCATCGCCGACACCAGCATCACCGGCGGCCTGCGCGGCGAAACCAACGGCGGCTGGTTCTGGGACCTCAGCGCGTCCGCCGGGCGCAGCAATGCCCAGTTCTACATCTACAACACCATCAATCCGCAGTTGCTGAGCCTCGGCAACGGCATTCCGACGCACTACCAAGCTGGCGCGTACACGGAGTTCGACCGGGTGGTGAACTACGACCTCTCGAAGCCGATTGAGATGGGCGGGCTTTTCGGCGCCGTCAACGTGGCAATGGGGCTTGAGTACCGGGACGAGACCTTCAAAATCGAGAACGGCGAGCCGGATTCGTTCTTCATCGATCCGACCCTCGCCGCCCAAGGCTTCGGCATCGGCTCCAACGGCTTCCCCGGGTTCCAGCCGGGTGACGCCGGGGAGAACACCGTGAAGGCCTATGCCGGCTACATTGACCTCGAGTCGAACGTCACCGAAATGCTGCTCCTCGGCGCCGCGGCGCGGTTCGAGAACTACAACGAGTTTGGCAGCACCTTGGACGGCAAACTCGCCGCACGGCTCGAGCTTGCGCCGGAGTTCGCGTTGCGGGGCGCCATCAGCACCGGCTTCCGGGTGCCGACTGCGGGGCAGGCGAACCTGCGCAACGTGACGACGGAGTTCAACATGGGGCAACTTGCGGACATCGCGACGCTGCCGCCGACCAATCCCATCGCCGTGCAAAAGGGCGCGCAGGCGTTGACGCCGGAAACCTCCGTCAATATCACCCTGGGCGCGGTGGCGACAGTGGGCGACTTCGACCTGACCGTCGACTACTACCAGATCGAGATCGAGGATCGAATCGCCTTCACGAGCCGGTTCAACCTGACGCCCGGAGACATCTCCTCGCTGCTCGCGGCCGGCGTGACGGACGCGACCAGCTTCACCTCGGTTCGGTTCCTGTCGAACCAGCAGACGGTGGAGACCTCAGGGATCGACCTGGTGGCGACGTGGCCGTTCGAACTCGGCGACGGCAGCTCGACGCTGACCTTGGCGGCGAACTTCTCGGAGATCGACCTCACAAAGTTCAGCCCGCAGTTCACCAGCGAAAATCGCCGCTTGCAGATCGAGAACGGGCGCCCGGACTCCCGCTTCATGCTCACCTGGAACCACGTGCAGGAGCATTGGCGGTACATGGTGCGGGTGCGCTACTACGGCGAGTACTACGACGCCCCCACCAACGACGGCTCGGTCGCCTACTACCCCGACCCGGATGCGCTGCTTGATCTGGAAGTGGCTTACGACGTGTCCGAAGACCTGATGGTGCTCGTTGGCATCCAGAACGCCCTCGACACCTATCCGACGGAGAACCCGGCTGGCGAGGTGGCTGGGCTGCTCTATCCAGAGAACTCGCCGTGGGGCTTCAACGGCGGTTTCTACTACCTGCGGATGCGCTGGGACGTTCGGTAGCCCCGGCAATCAACGTCGCGGGGGGGTCTTGTCCCCCCCCCCCCCCCCCCGCGCCACCCCACGGCCTCGAAGGGCAGCGCACGGGTCGCCCGGCCTGAGGTTGGTTTCGGCCCTACGGTGCAGAGGAGGCGTTGCGGCGCATTAGGTTGCGGAGGCGGCATCCGTACGGTAGCTCGTGAGGTCGATGTCTTGCCGGAACGGCGTGTGCTCTTCCTCGATCCAGGCGATGTCACGCTCGACGTACTTGCGCTCGTCGTCGAGGTAGTTTGCCACCGCCTCGCGCAGCCCCCCATGGCGAATCCAGTGCGCTGAGTAAGTCGGCTTCGGTAGGTATCCACGCGCCAGCTTGTGGCCACCTTGGGCACCGGCTTCCACCCGCTTCAGCCCGTGCTCGATGGCAAAATCGATGGCTTGGTAGTAGCAGGCCTCGAAATGCAGGAAGGGGTGGTCCTCGACGCACCCCCAGTTGCGCCCAAAGAGCGTGTCGTCGCCGATGAAGTTGATGGCGCCAGCGATGTAGCGTCCTTTGCGGCGGCACATGATGAGCAGCACCTGTTCACCCATGGCCTCGCCGACATGGCTGAAGAACTCGCGCGTCAGGTAAGGCGTGCCCCACTTGCGGTGGCCGGTGTCGACGTAGAACGAGTAGAAGGCATCCCACTGCGCCTCCGTGATGGAGCCGGTCAGCCACTCGATGTCGATGCCGTTGGCCCGGGCGCCCCTGCGTTCGCGGCGGATGTTCTTGCGCTTCTTGGAGGAAAGCACGGCAAGGAACTCATCGAAGCTCGCGAAGCCGTGGTTCTCCCAGTGGAACTGCGTGTCCATGCGCTGCAACATGCCGAGCTCGGCGGCGCGGTCCCACTCCGGCTTCGGCATGAAGGTGAAGTGGATGGAGCTGACGCCCACCTTGTCTGCGACCTGCACGGCGGCCCCAAGCAGTGCATTCGCCGTTGCCTCGTCGTCGGGGTCGGCGGTCAACAGGCGCCGCCCGGTGGCCGGCGTGAAGGGGATGCTTGCCTGGAGCTTGGGGTAGTAGCGCCCGCCAGCCCGGCGAAAGGCCTCGGCCCAGCCACCGTCGAAGACATACTCCCCGCGTGAATGCGACTTCAGGTACATGGGCAACACCCCCGTCGGCGGCTCCCCTTCCGCTGACGACACCACGAGGTGAAACGGCTGCCACCCGGTCTCGGCGCAGACGCTGTCGCTCTCTTCAAGCGCCAGCAGGAAGCGGTGATCGAGAAACGGGTTGTAAGGCAGCGCGGCCGGATTGGCGCAGCGGTTCCAGGCGGATTCGTCGATGTCTCGAATGTTGTGCAATACGCGAGCGACGCGTTCCGTCAAAACGACCTCTCCTGAAGCGTGGGAACCAGCGCCGTCATTCTACTCCCCAGGGCGGATTGCCAGCATGGGGCTCGATGGGTTGGTGATCGCAGCCTTTCGGCAAACCGAAGCCCGCCGTGCGGCGACTTCACAACTGCGAGGGTGCCACATAGGGCTTGTTCAGTTCGTCGGGGTTGGCTCGACGCGCGCGGCCTTGTGGCATAGTCCGCACCGCGCGAGAGGTGGTGCAGGGCGCTTGGCGAAGGGTGGGATGGACAAGGCGGAGCTTGTGAATCGGCTCAAGATCGACCGCGAGGAGACGGCGTCCTCGGGGCGACCCCTGAAGTGGTTCATCGCCATCGCCGTGGTGGCGGGGGCCGCGATCGCGACCTACTCGCTCGGGTTCCTGGACTCGATTGCGTCATCGGGCCAGGCGGATCCGTTGCCAGTCGAGACGGTTCTTGTGCAGGTGGAAAGCCGTTCCGTGCCCGGCGACAGCGTGCTCGACGCAACTGGCTATGTAGTGGCGCGGCGACAGGCCACCGTCAGTTCCAAGGTGACGGCCAAGGTGATCGACGTGCTGGTGGAAGAGGGCATGGTGGTCGAGCGGGGTCAGCTCCTTGCCGTGCTCGACGACAGCATTCCCCAGGCGCGCCTCAGGCTCGCCGAGTCGCAGCTCGATGCCGCCAAGGCCGCACTTGCGGAGTTGCAGGTGAATCTCCGTCAAGCACAGCTCGACCTTGGCCGCACCGAGAATCTCGCCGAGCGCAACCTTGCCAGCCAAGCCGATCTCGACCGCGACAGCCTTTCGGTAGAAGGGCTCATGGCACGCCTGCGTCGTACGGCACGGGACATCGCTGTTTCGGAGCGTTCGCTCGCGCTGCAACGGCAGGAACTCACCGACATGGAGATCCGGGCGCCGTTCGGCGGCGTGGTCATTGCCAAAGCGGCGCAGCCAGGGGAGATGATCTCGCCGGTGTCCGCTGGCGGTGGCTTCACGCGAACAGGCATCTGCACCATCGTGGATATGGACTCGCTCGAAGTGGAAGTGGATGTGAACGAGGCCTACATCAACCGGGTCTATCCCGACCAGCCCGTCACGGTTGCCCTCAACGCATATCCCGACGACGACTTTCCGGCGTCGGTGATCGCCACCATCCCGGCGGCGGATCGCAACAAGGCGACGGTCAGGGTACGCATCCGCTTCCTCGAACGCGACGCTCGGGTGTTGCCAGACATGGGCGTGCGGGTATCGTTTCTGGAACGGACGCAAGAAGAGCGGCAAAAGATCGGCGAAACGGCAGCGCGAGCGCAAGTGCCGCCCGGGGTGCTGGTGCCGGCCTCCGCGGTGAGCGGCGCCGAGGGCGCCCGTTTCGTCTGGGTGGTGGAGAACCAAACGGCCGAGCGGCGCGACGTAGTGGTGGGGGATGCAGTGGGTTCACGGGTGCGTATCGCGGGTGGCCTCGCGAGCGGCGAACGCGTGGTTTCGAGGCTCGATGCCGAGCAAGGCGCGCTCGAGGACGGGGTCCGCGTCACCGTGGTGAATTGAACATTCGGAGGGATGCATGGCGATTGTCGATCTCAGCGAAGTCCGCAAGAGCTACGTCAAGGGGCGCGAGGAGGTGGAGGTGCTCACCGGCATCGATCTCGCCGTCGAGGAGGCTGACTTCCTTGCCCTGATGGGGCCTTCGGGCAGCGGCAAGACGACGCTCCTCAATATCATTGGCGGCATCGACAGCGCCACCAGCGGCAGCGTGCAGGTTTCCGGGCAAGACCTCGCTGCCATGTCGCGTCGACAGCTCGCCAAGTGGCGCTCGGAGAACATCGGTTTCGTGTTCCAGTTCTACAACCTGTTGCCGGTGCTGAGCGCCCGGCGCAACGTCGAGTTGCCGCTGCTCCTGACGAAGCTCTCCGGCAAGCAGCGACGGAGCAACGCCGACACGGCGCTCGAGATCGTCGGCCTCGAGGATCGAGCCCGACACAAGCCGGGTGAACTCTCGGGCGGTCAGCAGCAGCGTGTGGCCATCGCCCGCGCCATCGTCGCCGATGCGCCGATTCTGGTCTGCGACGAACCCACGGGAGACCTGGACCGCGACACCGCCGACGAGATTCTGGAACTCTTGGAGATCCTGAACCGCGACCACGGCAAGACCATCGTCATGGTGACGCACGATCCCAAGGCGGCGAGCCATGCCCGGCATGTGGTGCATCTCGACAAGGGCCAGCTTTCCACCGGCACGGACGAGGAGGCGGCGTGAGATGAGCGGCATGGGGCTCATGTGGGCAAACCTGTTCCGGCGCAAGACGCGTACATTCCTGACACTGTTCTCGCTTCTGGTGGCATTCCTGCTGTTCGTCCTGCTCCGGGCGGTGGCAGAGCCGTTCGCCGGCGGCGGCGTGAGCGTCGATGGCGCCGATCGGCTCGTGGTGACGAGCAAATACTCGATCATCGACCTGCTGCCGCTCAGCCAGCTCGGGGAGATTCAGCGCGTGCCTGGGGTGGAGGGCGTGACGCATCAGACCTGGTTTGGTGGCAATTATCAGGACCCGGCCAACTTCTTCCCCAAGTATCCGGTTGAACCGCGGGCGTATTTCGATATGTACCCCGAGTTTGCGATCGACCCGGCGCAGCTCGACGCGTTCGAGAACACCCGCACCGGCATCGTGGTGGAGGAGGGCCTGTTGGCGCGCTTTGGCTGGAACATCGGCGACCGCATCCCCATCCAGGGAGACATCTGGTCGCTGAAGGACGGCAGCCGCCTGTGGCAGTTCGATCTGGTGGGCACCTACCGCCACCGCGACCCGGGCGAGGCGGCGCCGGTAGCGCTCCTCATGCATTACGACTACTTCGACGAGGCGCGGTCGTTCGAGGAGGGGGCCGTTGGGTGGTACACGGTGCGGGTGAGCGACCCCGAGCAGGCACCGGCGATAGCAGGTGCCATCGATGCCCTGTTCAAGAACTCGCCAAACCCCACCAAGACCAGCACGGAGGCGGAGTTTGCCCGCAGCTTTGCAGCGCAGATCGGCGACATCGCCTTGATGGCCACGGGGATCCTGTCCGCGGTCTTCTTCACGATCCTGCTGCTAACGGCCAATACCATGTCGCAGTCGCTCAGGGAGCGCATTCCGGAACTGGCCGTCTTGAAGACGGTGGGCTTCAGCGATGCCCGGACATCGCTCTTGGTGGTCGGGGAGTCGGTGCTGCTGTGCCTGATCGGCGCGTTGCTTGGCGTGGGTCTCGGCGCGTCGGTGCTGCCAGCGGCCAGCGTCGTTACCCAGCAGTTCATGGGGCCGGTGTCGATGTCCGTTGACATTTTCGTCCAGTCGGTGGCGTTCGCCGTGGTGCTGGGTCTTGTGGTGGGTGCGCTTCCCGCCCTGACCGCTCAGCGACTGCGCATCGTCGACGCGCTTAGGCGAGGCTAGTCGAGGAGAAAGGCCATGTTGGGTCAGGTGCTGCAGGTCACCCTGATGAACCTTCGCAATGTCAAGTCGCGGCTAGGTAGTTCCTCGGTGATCGTCGTCGGCATCGCCGGCGTTGTGGGCGTTTTGATTGCGCTCTTGGCGATGGCCGCGGGCTTTCGCGCCACCTTGGAGACCGGCGGCGCTCCGGACCGGGCCATCGTGATGCGCGATGGTTCAGAAAGCGAGATGCTGAGCAACGTCGCCCCGAACGACCGGTTCTATGTCAGCACCTTCGCCGGCATAGACGCGGCGAGTGCGGAGCTGTACACGGTTGCCGACGTGCCCAAGCGCGACACCGGGCTCGACGCCAACCTGATCGTGCGCGGCGTGGAGGCGGAGGCGTTCGAAGTACGCCCGGAGGTTCGCATCGTCCGAGGCCGTAACTTCGTTCCCGGCCGTGCCGAGATCATCGCCGGGCGGAACGCCCAGACGGAGTTCGAGGGGCTCGACATCGGTAACAGTCTCGAGTTCCGCAACAGCGAATGGACGGTCGTCGGGGTGTTCGAGGATGGCGGTTCTGCACATGAGTCGGAGATCTGGGTGGACCTTGCCGTCGCCCAGTCTGCGTTCCGTCGCGGCGGAACCGTGAGTTCCCTACGGCTTCGCGTCGATTCGCCCGCCTCCATGGAGGCCTTGCGGGCGCGGGTCGAGGACGACAAGCAACTCGACCTCAAGCTCGTGCCGGAGGAGGAGTATCTCGCCGCGCAAGCGTCGGGCCTTGCCACCAACATTGAAATGTTCGGCACGGTCGTGGCGTACATCATGGCAGTGGGGGCGGTGTTCGCGGCACTCAACACGATGTACTCCGCCGTGGTCAGCCGCACAGTGGAAATCGCCACGCTGCGCGCGCTCGGATTCGGCGGCCTGCCGGTGGTGGTTTCGGTCATGATCGAAGCCATCGCCCTTGCCGTCATCGGCGGCCTGCTCGGTGCCGCCATCGCCTGGTTCGGCTTCAATGGCTACACCGTCTCCACCCTCAACAACGCGTCGTTTTCGCAAATTGCCTTCGACTTCGCCGTGACGCCAGAGCTCATGGCCAATGGCCTGATCTGGGCACTCGTCCTCGGCACCATCGGCGGCCTGTTCCCCGCCGTCCGCGCCGCCCGCCTGCCAATCACCACCGCGCTGCGAGGAGAGTGAAGCGAGGGGCGGCCCCGGTCGCACCCTGCGCCGCCCAACCTTGTATGCAACGAGTCGCGTAACCCGCTGATCGTAGGCGCGCCTTTCCTCGTAGGGGACGGACTTGTCCCGTCCCGTGTTTGGAAACCGACGGACTTGGGCACGGGATTGCGGTGGAGGCAATGCCTTCCCTGGGGCACCGTCCGTCGATGGTGGAAAGCGGGTGCCCAAGCGCGTAGTGTCCGTGGTTCGTTTGTATTGGCCTCAGGGAAGTCCGAGGGCGGCCATGATCGGCGGGGCCGGGCGTTGCTCTGCGATTGCCGGGAAGCGCAACACGGTGTTGGGTCGGCGTTTGCAGCGGCGGTTGGGAACGTTGGGGGCGTTCCTTGTGCCTGGCCTAGCAGCCTGTCGGGGGGGGGCGGGGGGGGGGGGGGGGCGGGGCGGCCCGGGGTGGGGGTGGGGGGGGGGGGGGGGAGGGAGCGTGGTG
>VXPR01000106.1:1877-9744 GCA_009839405.1 Gammaproteobacteria bacterium | reverse complement strand
GGGCGGGGCCATAGGCTTGATCGCAGTGGTCGTCCGGGGCGACGGAACGAATGCCGGCGTGCAGCACGCAGAAGAGGAGCATGGTGCGGTGGCCTTGGCGGGCTAGCCCGGCGAGGGCATTGGCGTGGCGGGTGGCGCGTTTGCTCACGGCGTCCGGGAACGCGCCGATGCCGGGTGCGAGCTTCAAGGTCACCGACTTGACCTCGATGAAGGTCTGCTCGCCACGGTCCCGCACCAGGAAATCGAACCGTCCAGCCTCATCGCCAGGCACGGCCACCTCGCGGCGCACGCCGGCGGACTTGCCGAAGCCTTCCAGCCGACCCTCGCGCAGGGCTTCCGCGACCAGCGCATTGGCGCGCAGCGTGTTGACGCAGATCAGGTCTCCGTCGCCATCCTCGACGTATTCGAGTGTGTTGGGGTACTTGCGCCGGCGGTCGGCGGAGGTCGTGTACCAGATGCGGCTGCCGGGCTCGGCACATCCGGTCATCGCCCCCGTATTGGCGCAGTGGATCGTACGCAAGGCGCCGTCCCGGTCGGTGATGTCGGCCAGAAAGCGCTTGTAGCGGCGGATCAGAAGGCCGGCCGCAAGGGGCGGGTCGAATCGCAACCTATTGTCCCGTCGGAATGCCGGCGGTTGGGATGCAAGAGGGGCATTGCGGCTGTGTCGGCACGGACATTGCTTGGGATAAAGAGTTGGCGTGCAACACGGGTTTTGGTAGTTTACGCGCCTTTTTTCGCAAACCCGAACGCCAAGGGGCGAGGTGGGTGGAGCGGAAGGACGCAATCGACATGGCCGCAAAGAAACCCAAGACCGCTCGCAGGGCAACCGGCACAGCCCGCAGCCGCACGTCTGCCAAAACGGCGACCGTCACGAGCAAGCGTGTGAAGAAGGCCGAGACGGCAACGACCCGGGCCGTCAAGGCTCGCACCCGTTCCAGCGCGTCTTCCGCCTCCCCGAGGACCACGGCGCGCAAGACGGCAGCTGCTGCGGCCAAGACCA
This sequence comes from Gammaproteobacteria bacterium, assembly GCA_009839405.1. Taxonomy (GTDB): domain Bacteria; phylum Pseudomonadota; class Gammaproteobacteria; order Pseudomonadales; family Azotimanducaceae; genus VXYL01. The sequence goes on along the minus strand of VXPR01000106.1, from coordinate 8,744 downwards.
AGACGGTCAAGGCGCGCAGCAAGACCAAGGCGGCCACCAAGGCTCCTGTGAAATCCGCCGGCGGTCGCGGGCGCATGGCCGCGGCAACCAAGTCCGCTGCTGCCAAGTCTGCGGCGAAGCGCAAAACCAGCGCCACGAAAGCCCCTCTGAAGAAGGCCGCAGCAACCAAGAAGACCGCCGCCAGGAAGACGGCCGCGGCGCGCAAGTCCGCCTCCGCAAAATCGGCGGCCGCCAAGAAGGCCCCCGCAAAGAAGGCTGCGGCGGCGAAGAAGACCACGTCGGCCAAAACCAAGGCTGCCGCGAAGAAGCCGCCGGCCGCCAAGAAGACGGCAACGAAGGCAAAAGCTGCCGCCAAGAGGCCGGCCCCCAAGAAGGCTGCCGCCAAGGCAACCACGAAAGTCGCAAGCGCCACGGCCCCCAGCAAGGCTACGCCGGCGAAGGCGAAAGCGCCGGCATCATCCAAGACGGCGGCCAAGAAAGCCGCAGCGAAGAAGGCGACGGCCAAGACCGCCACCAAGGCGAAGTCGCGCAAGTCTGCAAGGGCCTCCGCCAAGGCCAAGACCGCACCGCGCAAGCCAGCGAGGCGTCCGCACAAGCGCCGGGTCAGCAAGCTGCCCATGGTGCCGGCGCCCCGCGATCTGCGCGGCGGCGTGCCGATGCCCACCACCAAATCCGACAGCTCCGCGTTCCGCGACTTCACGCCTTACGAGCCGGATCCCGGCGAGGCTTACATGACTGCCGAGCAACTCGTCCACTTCCTGAAGATCCTGCAGGACTGGCGCACCAACCTCATGGAGGAAGTGGACCGCACCGTCAACCACCTGCAGGACGAGGCATCCAACTTCCCGGACCCGCTGGACCGAGCGGTGCAGGAGGAGGAGTTCGGCATTGAACTCCGCACCCGCGACCGCGAGCGTCGTCTCATCAAGAAGATCAACGAAACCATCGACCGAATCGACCAGGACGACTACGGCTACTGCGACACTTGCGGTGTGGAAATCGGTCTGCGCCGTCTCGAAGCAAGGCCAACCGCCACCCAATGCGTGGACTGCAAGTCGCTCGACGAACTGCGCGAGCGGCAGCTGCGGGGTTAGGAGGCTGCCCAACCCACGATCGTGACGCGAGGTAGTTTCCGGAAGCCGGTGCCAACCGGTGCATCGGGATACGTTGGGCGTTTCGCGCCAACGCCCTCCGGGCCGCTGCACTTCGGCTCGCTGTTGACCGCCCTCGCATCCTGGCTTGACGCCCGTGCCGCTGGCGGTCGGTGGCTCCTTCGGATCGATGACATCGACACCCCTCGCGTCGATCCAGAGGCCGAAGAGGCGATTGTCCGCTCCCTTGATGCGCACCATCTGCACTGGGACGGCGCGATCGTCCGCCAAAGCGACCACGAGGAGCGTTACCGAGCGGCCCTGGCGCGACTGCAGCCGCTTTGCTTTGCCTGCCGCTGCTCGCGGCGAGTGCTCGGCGGTGCTCGGATCTACCCCGGAACGTGTCGCCACTTGGGTTTGGCGATGGGAGAGTCCACCAGCATCCGCATCCGGGTGAACGATGGGCGGATCGAGTTCGACGACCGAGTCCAAGGCCACCACGCCGAACAACTCGCGGTAGAGTCCGGCGATTTCGTCGTCTGGCGACGCGACGACATGGTCGCCTATCCGCTCGCTGTGATCGTGGACGACGAGGCGATGGGCATCACCCACATCCTGCGCGGCACGGACCTATTGCCGAACACGCCTCGACAGCTCTACATAGCGGACGCCTTGGGAGTGCGCCGTCCCTCTTACGCCCACCTGCCCGTCATCGTCGAGGCTGGCGGCATCAAGCTGTCAAAGCACACCGGCGCTACCGCTCCGGACAACCGCTTTGCCCGACACAACCTCACGAGTGCCTTGAACCTGCTCGGCTTCGAGCCTCCGCCCGGAGACGTGCCCGAACTTCTCGCTTGGGCCATCGCCAACTGGAACATCTACAAGGTGCCAGCGACAAACGCCTTCGCCAGCTTCATCGCCTTGAGCTAGGAGCCAGCGCCGTTTTCTACGGCGCGTCCTCGTAGGGGCGAGGCTGGTCCCTCGCCCGGATTCGGCCGGCCAAGGGCTTGCGCTTACGTTGAGCCGCTGTGCGTGAGCAGCCCGTAGTGCACGTTGCCGGCGCGGGAAGCTCGATGCGTCGCGTAGTCGGGGAAGGAGAGCTCCGTGTCTGTCTCGACGTAGATGAGGCAGTTCGGGGCAAGGCAGCGCTCGATGTCCTGGAGGGTCAAGGCCAGCAAGGGCGAGTCGAACGGTGGGTCCAAGAAGATCACGTCCCAGCGCGGCGCGTCCCCTTCAGGCTTGAAGTGCTGGCGCAGGAATGCGCGGGCGTCCGCATGGGCGATGCTGGCGTTGGCCTCCAGCATGCGTTGATGCTGGCGCAGCATTCGTACCGCCGCGCCATCTCGTTCCACGAGCGTGGCATGGGCGGCGCCGCGCGAGAGCGCTTCGAATCCGAGCGCACCGGTGCCGGCGAAGAGGTCCAGCACTCGCGCCCCCGCAATGTGCGGCGCGAGCCAGTTGAACAGGGTCTCGCGGGCGCGGTCTGGTGTCGGGCGCAATCCCGGGCTCGGTGCAACGGCAAGCTTCCGCCCTCGCCATTTACCGCCGATAATGCGGATGCGGTTGGCGCTCGCCATCAGCGGGCAATCCAAGGGACAGCGGATTGGCCTCTGCGGTCACTCGCCCCAAGCGCGCATCCAACGACCATTCAGCATTCTCAAGACGCATCCAACAGGGAATCCATGGTACTTGCGAGATTCAGAAAGGCACGAACCGAGCGCAAGCCAAGCGACCCGGATGCAGAGCGTGCGGCACAAGTCCCCGCGCCGCCGGAGCGCTCGCGTCGTGACGAAGGGGAGGTCGCAAAGTCCAGAGACTCCCTGTGGTCGCGCCTGTCCGGCTCGCTCGCGCGCACGCGCCGCCAGCTAGCCGACGGCATCGGCGACCTCATTCTCGGCGAGCGCGCCATCGACGAGGAGGTGCTCGAGGAACTTGAAACCAGTCTTCTCATGGCCGACGTGGGCGCCCTGGCGACAACGCGAATCATGGAAAACCTCGGGCGTCGTGTATCGCGCCGGGAATTGGCCGACACGCGGGCGCTGCACGGCGCCTTGCGAGCGGAGCTGCTGGACATCCTCCGTCCGGTCGCGGCGCCGTTCGCTATCGGTGACGACCGCCCTTACGTAGTGCTGGTCGTCGGCGTGAACGGCGCCGGCAAGACCACTTCCATCGGCAAGCTGGCGAAGCGCTTGAAGGGGGACGGCCATTCCGTGCTGCTCGCCGCCGGCGACACCTTCCGCGCCGCTGCGGTAGAGCAGCTTGGTGCGTGGGGCGAGCGAGAGGACGTTCCCGTGATTGCCCAGGGTCAGGGTGCCGATGCCGCTTCCGTGATCTTCGACGCCGTGACTGCGGCCAAGGCACGAGGGATCGACGTGGTGCTGGCGGACACGGCCGGGCGCTTGCAGGCCAAGGCCGCCTTGATGGAGGAACTCGCCAAGATCAAGCGGGTGACGGCACGTCTCGGTGATGGCGCGCCACAGGAAGTGCTGCTCGTGCTCGATGCCGGTGTCGGCCAGAACGCCCTCTCGCAGGTGGCGGAGTTCGACCGCGCCGTGGGGCTCACCGGCCTCGCGGTGACCAAGCTCGACGGCACCGCCAAGGCCGGCGTGCTGTTCGCCATCGCCGCCAAGCACGCGCTGCCCGTGAAGTTCATCGGCATCGGCGAGGGCGCCGGCGACTTGCAGCCGTTCGAGCCGGAACCGTTCGTCGACGCGCTGCTGGCTGCGGAAGGAACAGCCGAGGCGTCGGGGCACCCCGAAGCAAACAGCGAAGGCCGCTAGCGCCACGCCGGAGGACGTCGTTGGGAAGCATCGAGTTCGAGCACGTCTCAAGGCGCTTCGACAACGGCGCCGAAGGGCTGCACGATGTGTCCGTGTCCTTCGCCGAAGGCTCAATGGCATTCATCACCGGACATTCCGGAGCCGGCAAAAGCACCTTCCTAAAGCTGCTGCTCGCCATCGACGTCCCAACGCGAGGCCGCATTCTCGTCGGCGGCGTCGATGTCGTCCGGCTTCCCCGCCGCCGCTTGCCGCTGTACCGACAGCACTTGGGGGCGGTGTTCCAGGATCATCGCCTGCTCGCGCGCCGCAGCGTGTTCGAAAACGTGGCACTGCCTTTGCGCGTGGTGGGAATGCGCGAACGCGACATCGCCCGACGGGTGCGAGCGGCCTTGTCGAGCGTCGAGCTTCTCGACAAGGTGAATCTGCCGCCGCGCTATCTCTCGGTGGGCGAACAGCAGCGGGTGGGAATCGCCCGCGCCGTAGTGAATCGTCCTCGGGTTCTGCTTGCCGACGAACCCACCGGCAATCTCGATCCGGAGTTGTCGCAGAGCATCATGGGCCTTTTCCGGCAGTTTCATCAGGTCGGCACCACCGTGCTGATCGCCACGCACGACCGCGCGCTGATCGATGCCTTCGGCGGACGCATCGTGGAGCTGGACCACGGCGCGCTGATCCGCGACAATGGTGCGGCGGGAGACTCGAGCCATGGGTGACTCGCGCACCGAGACCAATCCGCCGGCGCACGAGGCGGCTGCCGGCAACCAATCGTCGGAGGCAAGCGCCGCTCAGAAAGGCACGGTCCCGGATAGCCGGCCACCGTCCACTCCCAAGGGGGCCGCGCTGCCTTGGGAGTCCGAGCGACGGCCCTTGGGTACGTTCTTGCGCGACCACTTCCGTGAGGCGCGGGAAAGCCTTGCCTTCGTGGCCGGCGCGGTGGGCACGACGCTCCTCGTGTGGCTGCTCATGGGTATCGCCTTGGGGCTTCCGGCTGGTCTGTACATCTTGCAAGCCAACCTCGCCGGGGTGGCGGAGGGATGGCGCGGGTCGGCTGGCATCTCTGTGTATTTCGAGCCCGGGGCTGAAACGGGCGTGACGCTGGCATTGGCGGAACGGCTGCGTGCGCAGGCAGGGGTGGCAGACGTCCGGTTGATCACGGCGAACGAAGCGCTCGCCGAGTTTCGCGACTATGGCGACCTTGCCGGTACGGTGGAACTGCTCGGCGGCAATCCGTTGCCGGCAACCCTGCGCGTCTCTTTCGACCCGCCGCTCGGCGCACAAACCGCCGAGGTCCTGAGCGCTGGGCTGCGGCAGGAAGAAGCCGTGGAAGACGTGGTGATCGAAAGGACCTGGCTCGAACGTGTGGCTTCGCTGTCAGCACTGGTGCAACGCCTGGGCTGGGTCGTCGCCTTGGTGCTCGGGGTGGGCGCCGTGTTGGTGACTTCCTCGTCGGTCCGCGTGGCGCTGGAATCGAGGCTCGACGAGTTGCGGGTGCTGAAGCTGGTGGGCGGCACCGACCCCTTCATGCGTCGCGCCTTCCTGTACCTCGGCTGCCTCTACGGCCTTGGTGGAGCGGTGTTCGCGGCGATGATCGTTTCGCTGACGCTGTTCACGGTGGAGCAACCGTTGGTGCGACTGCTCGCTACCTACGGCGGAGACCTTGAATTGCGCGGCTTCGACGCCACATTCCTAGTGGTGCTCTTGGGCGTCGGCGCGTTGCTTGGGGTTATCGGTTCGATGGTCGCTTGTCGGCAAAGACTGCGGAACTTGGACATCCTTGCTTGAGGGAACCACCGCACATGCCCCCGAGGGCCAACAGCGCATCGCGCAGGAGTTTTCGCGCCAGCGAAAACTCCCAACGCGCCCGAAGGGCGCGCGGGCGCACGGGCGCTGCTAGCACTCAACGGGGTCGAGTGCTAGACTCTGCCATGAAGTGTTACCGGAGGTAGCAAATGAGCGCACAAGTACTCTCCCTAGAGAGCCTTTCGCCGGGGCGCGACTTGGATGCCTATGTCCAGACCGTCAATGCCTTCCCCGTGCTGACGCCGGAGGAGGAACGGTCGCTGGCGGAGCGCTTCTATCAGAACGGAGACCTGCTCGCGGCCCGGGAACTCGTGCTGCGCCACCTTCGCTTCGTGGTTCACCTCGCGCGGGGCTACCGCGGCTATGGCCTGCCGGAAGCCGACCTGATCCAAGAAGGCAACGTGGGCCTCATGAAGGCGGTCAAGCGCTTCAACCCGGAAGTGGGCGTTCGCCTCGTCTCCTTCGCCGTGCACTGGATCCGCGCCGAGATGCACGAGTTCATCCTCCGCAACTGGCGCATCGTCAAGGTCGCCACCACCAAGGCGCAGCGCAAGCTGTTTTTCAACCTGCGCGGCAGCAAGAAGAAGCTTGGCTGGCTGAACGCCGCCGAGACCAAAGCCATCGCCAGCGATCTCGGGGTCGACCCCGCGGTCGTCACGCAGATGGAGAGTCGTCTCTCCGCCCACGACCTCGCCTTCGATGGCCACGCGGGAGACGACGACGATGACGGTCCCGTCGCCCCGATGCACTATCTGGAAGACGCCTCCAACCCTGCCGATCTGGTGGCGGAGGAAGATGCCGGCAATGCCGCTGCCGCCGGGCTCCACAACGCCATGAAGCAACTCGACGACCGCAGCCGCGACATCCTGAGCGCCCGCTGGCTCAGCGACGGCAAAGAGACCCTCCAATCCCTCGCCGACCGCTACGGCGTCTCCGCCGAACGCATCCGCCAACTCGAAAAGAATGCCATGAAGAAGATCCGCAAGGTCATGGAAGCGGAGGCCATAGCCGCGTGATTCTGGAGGGAGGGCGTCTCGCCCTCCCCGACCGAAGGCGAGCGCCGGCGAATCCGTAGGCCAGCAGTTGCGTAGCGACTGCCGAGCCGCTTATAGAGCGCTGCCGTGGTAGCACTTTGCAAAACGGGCGCGCCTTGCGGCGCGTGGGGGGGGGGTGCCCCCCCCCCCCCAACGGCCCGG
>VXPR01000106.1:0-1867 GCA_009839405.1 Gammaproteobacteria bacterium | reverse complement strand
TGGTGGTTTCTGCCGTCGAGTATTAGGGTGGGGGGGTGTTTATTTTTTCTTCTGAGGGTCTGTGTGGTGGGGGTGTGTGGGGCTACCCACGCCCTCCCTCCAAACGGCCCGTATGCTCGGGAGATAAACCGTGGACGCCCGCAATGAAGGTCGGGTATATGTGCGGCGACGTGGGCGCAGCACTGCGGCGCAGGAGCGGGCCCTAGTCGAACTCGCGCCGCGCTACGTCGTGACGCCACCGACGCATGGCCGGGGTTGGGACGAGGCCTTTGGTCGCGCCGGGCCGCTTCTGGTCGAGATCGGCTTTGGCATGGGTGACGCGCTCGCTGCCTTCGCGAGCGCCCATGCGGATTGGAACTGCGTCGGCATCGAGGTCTATCGCCCCGGCATCGGCGCCCTGATGCTTGCCTGCGAACGCGAGGAACTCGCCAATGTCCGCATCGTCGAAGCGGAGGCGATGACGGTGCTGCGGCGTCACCGAGCGGCAAGCATGAACCGCATCCACGCCTTCTTCCCGGACCCTTGGCCCAAGAAGCGCCACCACAAGCGCCGGCTGGTGAACGCCGAGTTCGCGCAGGAGGCGGCCCGCTGCCTCGTGCCCGACGGAGTATTGGCCCTCGCCACCGACTGGCGCGAGTACGCCGAACAAATGCTCCTCACTTTCGAAACCTTCCCCGCACTCGACGGCGGCGAGACCGGACGCCCGCCGGAACGACCGCAAACCCCATTCGAAACCAAGGGCGCCGCCGCCGGCCACCACATCACAGACCTCGCCTACCGCCGCATCTGACGCAAGGCCGGTGGCGTCGGGCGGGGCAGTTCGCTATAACCGTCCTTCGAGCTTGCAGGGGGGCCGCTGAAATGGAGACGGAAGAGCACCAGCGCGAGGACGATCGTGAATCGTGGGACACGTACTGCGCCGCGGGAATCGCGCGGGCCGAGGAGCTCGGCAACCGCGGGCCGATGCGGTTCGATGCCAATGGACGCCTCGAACAGGACATCCTCGATGCGTACCGGCGCACCGGTTTCTACGTCTTCACCGGCGTCCTGGAACAGGCGGAGGTCGACGAGCTGAAGCGGGAGTTCGACGAAATCCTGGACAACGCCCCGGCTAGCGTCGATGCCGAGGTGGACCACGAAGGTCGCCCGGTGAAGTACCTCGGCTACTACTCGATGTCCACGGACGATGTGTTTCGCGGGCACGGCACCGAGCCCACGGACGAGGAAGCCGCTCCCCGCGCCGTGGTGGGCCTCGTCTCCCATCCGCTGATGATGATGGACTCGGCGCTACGCGTGTACGCCCACCCGGAGATTCTCGCCACCGTCGCAAGCGTCAACGGCGAGGACTTCGTTCCCTTTCACGAGAGCATCTTCCACAAAGGCGCCGGCGAAGGCCCGCCCACGCCGTGGCATCAGGATGGCCGCACCCACTGGACCGAAGACGGCCACGCCCTCGAACAGCCGGACGGCAGCGGCAAGACCCACGGCTTCAACTTCTCCGTCTCCTGGTCGCACTGCACACCAGAGAACTGCCTGTGGGTCGTTCCGGGCAGCCATCGCAAGTGGCGGCTTGCAAACGACGGCAAGTTCCCGCCCATCACCGAGCGCCTGCCGAACGCCGTGCCGGCCCTGCTTGAACCTGGCGACTGCGTGATGGTCAACCGTAGCTCGCTGCACGGCTCCTATCCGAACCGCTCGCCGGAGCGGCGCATCACGATGGTGCTCGGCTATCACAACCGCGCCTCGGCCATCGGCGCCGAGACCACCAATGTGCATGCCTTCAAGACGCCGGGGCAGAAGAAGAAAGTCAAGTACAGCGAAGACTATGTGCTGAAGCGCGCGCGCATGATTCCCCTCGCCATCGATG
>VXPR01000028.1 GCA_009839405.1 Gammaproteobacteria bacterium | reverse complement strand
GCCCTTCGGGGGTTGCCATTCCCGGTCGCTCGTGGGCTTTTAGGGGCGGGCTTCGAGCACTGCGTCCCAGACGGTCTCGGAGGCGACCACGCCTAAGGCCATGTTGCTCCAGGCCGGCTCTTCCACCTCGTTCGTGGAGATGGCCCAGAGGATGTCGCCGTCGTCTCGGCTGTGGAATGGCTGGACGCCCCTTGCCATCGAGGCGTGAACTTGGCGGCCGAACTGGATGAGGTCTTGGCGGTGCATGGTCTGGTTGGTGACGACCACGGTTAGCGTGGTGTTGCCTGGGGTGGGCTGTGCTCCGCCGGCGAGGCGTTCAATCTCCTCCGGGTAGCTGCTGCGTTGCCCGGTTTCCGGGTTCAGATGCCCAAGCACGATCTGCCCGCTGCGGTCGAACACCGCGCCCAGCGCGTTGAGCACCACGACGGCGAGGAACTTGACGCCGCCCACTTCGCGGAACGCCGCCCCTTGCCCTGCCGCCTCGCCGCGGTCGAAGGCGAAACCGTTGCCCACGGTGACCGCGATGCCGGCACCGCGCTGACCTAGCGGCACGATGCCCTCCCGCACGGCGTTGAGTGCGGCGCGCCCCAGTCGCTTGTCGGGATAGATGCCGTTGTCGCGACCGCCGAAGTCATAGACGATGCCGCCGCTGACCAGAGGAATCGCATCCCAGCGACCCTGGGAGCCGCCTTGGGCGAACAGCTCCGCAGCGACGCCAGCCGCCGCTTCGAGCCCGAGCAGCGAGCCACCAGCCAGAGTCACGGCATGGACGAAGCCGTAGTCGCCGACGAATCCAGGCGACCCGCCCCGGATGTCTGCCGCCATCGACGCCCCGTTCGGGAAACGCAGCACGGTGACGCCGGTGGGGCCGTCCGGATACTCGGCGATGCCGACGCGAACTGCCGGAAAGTCGTAGCGCAACATGCGCTCGCCGGCGGCGGTTTCGATGCGGCGTTCCTGCGCGCCGACGTTGCCAGCCAGGACCGGCAGCGCCAAGCAAAGCGCAAGGGCCCAATACCGTCGCAAGCTCGAACGAGTCTCCATTCGTTGTCCCCTATCCCGCGCCATTCGCTGCCGGTGTATTGTCGCTCGCATTTGCCGCGGTAGAGGAATGGGCCATGCAAATCGAGGACTGGGCTTCGGCCAAGACGCTGGCGCCGCTCTATCGCGAGCTGAAGCAGCTCGACCTGCTCGAGCACGTCGCCGAACTCGAAGCCTTCGGTTTCACGGTGCTGCCGCCGGACACGGTGGGTCCGCCGGAACAGCACCGCGCCATCCGCGACGCCCTCATCGGCGTCGCCTGCGAGCGCAAGCAGTGCGGCGAGGACGGCCTTGCCGAAGTGTTCCGCGACGGGCAGGAGCTGATGCGCTTCATGCTTTGGGACGATCCCGTGTTCGAGCCGGTAATGACACACCCGGCGGCGCTTGGCCTGGTTCAGTATTTGCTTGGCACGGGCTGCATCCTCAGCCTCTGCGACGGCTGGCTGAAGGGGCAGGGCGAGGCGCGCACCGGCATCCACTGCGATTGGGCGCAATTCGAGATGCCGACGTTTCCGCCGGAGCCCTACACGGCCAACTTCAACTATCTCCTGTCGGACTACAGCAAGGACGACGGGGCGCTGGGCTTCGTCCCCGGCAGCCATCGCTGGCGCCGCTGGCCGTCGCCGGAAGAGGCCGAGTACTGGGGCGACCGCTGCCATCCGGTGGAAGCGCCCATGGGCTCGATGATCATCTGGGGCGACCACACCTGGCACGGCTCCTTTCCGCGCAAGAAAGACGGCCTGCGCCTGATGATGCTCGGCACCTACTGCCGCCCGCACATGCAGACGCAGGAGCCCTTCCGGCAGACGGTTACCCAGGAGGCGCTGGACCGCAATCCGCTGCGCTTCGGCCGGCTGATGGACGTGCAGGGCACGTTCCCGTTCGGCAAGTCGCCGCCGCGGCCCGAGAAGCGCAAGGGTGCGGCGCGACCGGACGGCTACCTCAGCCTCATGGACGAGGAACCCGCGGCCGGCAGCATCCGACTGCGCCCGCATCGGGATTTCGACGAATACGACCTCGAGTTCCATGCGGCGCTGGCGGAGAAGGCCAAGGGTTCGAAGATTGAGTTTCCAGACCTGTACCGAGCTCGCGCGGGTCGTTAGAGAGGGCACGTTTGCAACAGGAGTCGGCTTCGCACAGACTTTCTGCCGATCAATCCTTAAGGGAAGGGGCATATGGGCGATCGGCTCAAGGGCAAGGTGGCCGTCATCACCGGCGGCAACAGCGGCATCGGTGCTGGCACGGCGGAGCTTTTCGTGCAAGAAGGCGCCAAGGTCATCCTCATGGCGCGGCGCGAGGAACAAGGCCGGGCGGTGGAGCAGTCGCTGCGCGATGCCGGCGGCGAGGCGACGTTCATCTCCTGCGACGTGGGCGACGACGACTCGGTGCAGAGGGCGGTGGCGCAGGCGGCCGACACCTATGGCGCCATCCACGTGCTCTTCAACAACGCCGGCGGCGGTGCCGGCAGCCGTTTCCCGGACGAGCCCAACGAGGAGTGGCTGCGTGTTATCCACACCAATCTCACCGGCACCTTCTTTGTGAGCCAGGCGGTGTGGCCGCATCTGGTCGCGTCCGGCGGCGGTGCGGTGGTCAACATGTCGTCGCTGGCGGCGCAGCGCGGCTTCAGCCCGCGCATGCAGGAGGAGTTCGGCACCACGTCGGCGTCGTACTACGCCGCCAAGGCCGGCGTCGATGCCCTCACGCGCTACATGGCCGGCGTCGGCGGCCGCGACAACATCCGCGTCAACTGCGTTCGCCCGGGCCAGATCATCACCCCCGGCGCCACCGGCGGCACCATGAACGACCCGGACGGCGCCCGCCACGTGTTCAAGAAGATGTTTGACTTCGCGCAGATCGTGCAAGGCCCCGGCTACCCGGAAGACGTGGCGAATCTCGTGCTGTTCCTGTCCTGCGACGAGTCGCGGTTCATCTCCGGGGAGATCATCAACATCGACGGCGGCGTCGCGGCGAAAATCTGAGGGGCATTCGGATCGAGTTCCGATGGCGGCCTCGGTGGGCCTTAGTTGCGCTGGCGACACTGGCGATGGCAAGTTCAGGCGAACCGGCGACGCCGGCCGAGCGCTTCGAGCAAACGCTAGCCCGCATGGCGGCGGAGCCGCTGCTCGAAACGTCGCCGGAGAGCCTTGCCGCCGCTCGCTACCTGCTTGAGGACTCCTTCGACCGGGGCGCGCGCGACATTGGCCGCTACACCTACTTCGCCAAGCTGCTGCTGCAACAGGCGCTGCGCTTGGCGGAACACGACCCCGCCGAAGCTGGCGCGTATCGTCGCGTCGCGATCCCCATGGCGTACAACCTCGCCGCCAACACCTGGATCGGCTGGGGCGAAGGCGTGGGTGCGGTGGCGGAACCGCATCGACGGCTGGGCCTCGAAGCGGCTCGTCTGAACATCGCCTTGGCCAGGCAAGCCGGCCTCGGCCCGGAACGCCGCCGCAACGGACACTGGATTCTCGGCGCGCACCTCATCGCCGCCGGCGACTTCGACGCCGCAGCCCAAGAGTTCGCCGTGAGCCGAGACCTCGCATCCGAAGCCGGGCTCGGTCAGGCTGCGCGCATGGCGCAAGGATGGATCCATGTTGCTGAAATCCTGGCCGGCAAGGATGCCGCGCCGAAGCTCGATGCCACCAAGCGGGCACTGGCCGGCGGCGACAACGGCGAGTCCTTCGCGCGCCAATACGACACCGCATTGCGGGTCTTTGCGGAGCGGCAAACGGAGCGAGCAGCGGCGCAGCAAGATGAACGCCCCACAGCGCCTTGAAGATCGCGCCCGGTTCGCACACAATTCGCGCCCTGTCTTTCCTGGTCCCGGCTTTGCGATCGGCGAGAGACGCTTGAGCATCGTCCGGCTGAGGTCCGGCTATCGTCGGACTCGGGTCCGGCTTGGGAAAAAGTGGATCGGGGAAGAGCTTGCAGATTGGTCGTCGGATTGGCCATGGTTCCGGCTGCACTGGCATGGGCGCAGGACGCGCCGCCGGCGGTCGGCGACCTGGCACCCGCGTTCGAGCTGCCCGCGCTCTCGGCCGGGCACATGCTTGCGCTCCAGGACCATCGCGGCGCGGTGGTGTACCTCGAGTTCTGGAACTCGTTCTGCGCCCCCTGTCGTGCCTCCTTCCCCAAGCTCGACGCCCTGCGGCAGCGGCTGCCGAGGGAGGACTTTGAGGTGATCGCCGTCAACATGGACAGCTTTGCCGACGACGCGCGCGAGTTCCTCGAAGACACACCCGTGAGCTTCCCCGTCGTCAGCGATGCCTCGCTCTTGACCGGCCGCCGCTTTGGCGTGAACGTGCTGCCCACCGGATTTCTCTTGGACCGTGCCGGTGTCATCCGCGACATCCACCGGGGCGAACTCGACATGGCACGATTCGACGCCCGCGTCGCCAAGTTGATCGGCCATCCGCAAAAGCACCCCCGCAAGGGCGCGCCGACGGCGTCTTCCGCAACCAACAAGAGGCCCTTCTGACATGGCGCTCGCCATCGTTCTGCTGATCGTGATCATCGGCTCCGTTGCCTTCAACTGGCTGAGCCCGTGGTGGTTCACGGACATCGCCTCGAACTGGGGCAACATCGACACCACCGTCTTCATCACGTTCTGGGTGTGCGGCATCGTCTTCGTGGCCGTTTGCCTCTTCATGACCTATTGCGTGTGGAAGTTCCGCCACAAGGAAGGAGGCCGTGCGGACTACGAGCCGGAGAACTCCCGCCTCGAGTGGTGGCTGACGGTGGTAACGACGATCGGCGTCGTCGCCATGTTGGCGCCTGGCCTCGTGGTCTGGGACGACTACGTCAACGTGCCGCCGGACGCGCAGGAGTTCGAGGTGCTGGCCAAGCAGTGGACATGGGCGTTCCGCTTCCCCGGCGAGGACGGCAAGCTCGGCACCGTCGACACCACCAACATCGGCATGGACAACCCCTTCGGCATGAACATGGACGACCCCAACGGCGCCGATGACGTGCTGGTGCCGGCGTCCAAGGTGCACCTGCCGAAGGATCAGCCGGTAAAGGTGTGGCTGCGCTCCATCGATGTGCTGCACGACTTCTTCGTGCCGGAGTTCCGCGCCAAGATGGATGCCGTGCCGGGCATGGTCACCTACTTTTGGTTCGAACCCACCAAGGTGGGCGAATACGAGATTCTGTGCGCGGAGCTTTGTGGCGTCGGGCACTTCAGCATGCGCGGGCGGGTGCAAATCGACACCCAGGAGGACTTCGACGCCTGGCTCGACGCCCAGCCCACCTGGGCCGAGATGCAGGCCGGCATCACTCCCAAGAGCTACAGCGCCATGGCCATGCGCGGCCGCGACGTGGCCGAGACGAACGGCTGCTTCGCCTGCCACACGCTGGACGGCAGCGTCGTGGTCGGCCCCACCTGGCAGGGCCTGTGGGGATCGACGCGCACCATGACGGATGGCTCGGAAGTGGTGGTGGACGGTGCCTACATCGACGAGTCGGTGCGCAACCCCGCCGTCAAGGTGGTGGAGGGCTTCGCGCCGGTGATGATCCCCTATGATCTGTCCGAAGAGGACATGCAAGCCCTGATCGAATACCTCCGGGAAGAGACCGGGGCCGAGGAACCCATGAGCGCGGATCGCGGCGAGGACGCCGTGCCCGCCGATGCGGTCGCCCTCAACGAAGCGGCGGCATCGAACCAGGGCCTTGCGGTCCTGAACGCACAAGGAGGCTGACGACATGGCGCAGGCCGAAATCCCCTATCAGGAGGACATGGCGCTTCACCACCCGCACAGTTGGGTGACGAAGTACTGGTTCAGCCAAGACCACAAGGTGATCGCCGTGCAGTACGGCAGCACCGCGATGAGCGTGGGCCTCGTGGCGCTGGTGCTGTCGTGGATCATGCGGCTGCAAATCGGCTTCCCGGGCACGTTCGACTGGATCACGCCGGAGCTCTACTACCAGTCCATCACCATGCACGGCATGATCATGGTGATTTACCTCTTGACGGCGTTCCTGCTCGGCTCGTTCGGCAACTATCTGGTGCCGCTCATGCTCGGTGCCCGGGACATGGTGTTCCCGTTCGTCAACATGATCAGCTATCACGTGTATCTCTTGAGCGTCATCATCCTGATGGCGAGCTACTTCGTACCCGGCGGACCAACCGGCGCCGGCTGGACGCTCTATCCACCCCAGGCCATCCTCACCGGCACGCCAGGCGCCGATTGGGGCATTCTGACGATGCTGTTATCGCTCGCGGTCTTCATCGTCGCCTTCACCATGGGCGGCCTCAACTACATCACCACCATCCTGCAGGCGCGTACCCGAGGCATGACGCTGATGCGAATGCCGCTTTCCATCTGGGGCATCCTGATGGCGACGGTGCTGGGCCTTCTGGCCTTCCCGGCACTCTTCGTGAGCGCCGTGATGATGATTCTCGACCAGCTCATCGGCACTAGCTTCTTCATGCCGTCGGTGGTCTCGATGGGGCAGCAGCTCGACTACTCAGGCGGCAGCCCGCTCCTGTTCCAGCACCTGTTCTGGTTTTTCGGCCACCCGGAGGTGTACATCGTCGCGCTGCCGGCCTTCGGCGTCGTCTCGGACCTGCTGAGCGTGCATTCGCGCAAGAACATCTTCGGCTATCGGATGATGGTGTGGGCCATCGTCGCCATCGGCGTTCTGAGCTTCGTCGTCTGGGCGCACCACATGTACGTCTCGGGCATGCATCCCTACTTCGGCTTCTTCTTCGCCACCACGACGCTGGTGATCGCCGTGCCCACCGCCATCAAGGTCTACAACTGGACCATCACGCTGTGGCGGGCGAACATCCGCCTCACGGTGCCGATGCTGTTCGCCATCGCCTTCGTCATCACCTTCGTGGTGGGGGGGCTGACCGGTCTCTTCCTAGGCAACGTGATCGTCGATGTGCCGCTCTCGGACACCTACTTCGTCGTCGCGCACTTCCACATGGTGATGGGCGTCGCGCCCATCCTCGTCATCTTCGGTGCCATCTACCACTGGTATCCGAAGATCACCGGGCGGATGCTGAACGACACGCTTGGCCAGTGGCACTTCTGGGTGACGTTCATCGGCACCTATGTCATCTACTACCCGATGCATTACCTCGGCTTCGTCGGGGTGCCGCGCCGGTACTACGAGAACGAAATCGGCGGCGCGTCGGCGTTCTATCCCGAGAGCGCGGCGCTCTTGAACGAGACCATCACCATCGCCGCGCTGATCGTCGGGCTGTTCCAGTTCGTGTTCATCTACAACATGGTGGTGAGCTACTTCCGCGGCAAGCCGGCCGGCGACAATCCGTGGGGTGCCACCAGCCTCGAATGGCGCACGCCGCAGACGCCGCCTATCCACGGCAACTGGGGCGACAAGCTGCCCACCGTGCATCGCTGGGCGTACGACTTCAGCGTTCCCGGCGCGAAGGAGGACTTCATCCCCCAAGACGTGCCGCACGACGACGAACACGGCGCGCATCGCACCTAGCGTGCGCGCCCGCTAGAACCAGCATCCAGCTCCGGTAGGCCGACAGGAAGGGACAGGGATTTCCATGGCATCAGCGACGGGCGGACACGCCGCGATCATTCAGGACTGGTCCTCGGACATCACGGTGTTCAAGGGCGTGCCGTGGGGGAAGGCCATGATGTGGATCTTCCTCCTCTCGGACACCTTCATCTTCACCTGCTTCCTCACCGGCTACATGACGGTGCGGATGACCTCGGCCGAGCCGTGGCCGAGCCCGAGCGAAGTCTTCGCCCTCGAAGCCTTCGGCGTGCCGGTGCCGCTTCTGCTCATCGCCATCATGACGTTCATCCTCATCTCCTCCTCGGGGACGATGGCCATGGCGGTGAACATGGGCTATCAGAAGCGAAAGAAGGCGGCGATCAACCTCATCCTCGTCACCGCGGTGTTCGGTGCGTCTTTCGTCGGCATGCAGATGTTCGAGTGGTCAAAGCTCATCTTCGAGGAAGGCATCCGCCCCTGGTACAACAGCATGGGGGCGCCGCAGTTCGGCGCCGTGTTCTTCATGGTGACCGGGTTCCACGGCCTGCACGTCTCGGCAGGGGTCGTGTATCTGTTGATCATTGCGTGGCGCATCCACCGGGGGCGCTACGACGACACCAACTTCGAGATCGTCGAGATCCTGGGCCTCTACTGGCACTTTGTGGACCTCGTGTGGGTGTTCATCTTCGCGTTCTTCTATCTTTGGTGAGGAGGGGTTGACCGATCATGGCAGCAGAAGAAGGCCAACAGCATCCGATCAAGCTCTACGTCTTGATCTGGATCCTTCTCTTCGTGTTCAGCGCATTCTCGTACGCGACCGACTTCATGGACTCCGGCTACCTGCGCTGGTTCCTCATCCTCCTGTTCATGATGCTGAAGGCCGGCTTCATCGTCGCCATCTTCATGCACCTGATGTGGGAGCGCTACGCCCTCATCTACGCCCTGCTGCTGCCGCCAATCGCGCTCTTGGTGCTGGTGGCCATGATGGCTTGGGAGTCGGACTACACCTGGCTCACCCGCATCGTCTTCTTCGGCGCGGAGCCCTATCCGGACCCCTGCCCACCGGTGACCCACGGCCTGCCTGAAGGCTGCGAACCGCCACCGGGCCTGACGCCTCCCGCGACCTCGCACTGACCGCGGGACCAACGCCGAGCCATCTGCGACCGCGTCCAGATGGCTTCGGCCGCCGCATTCGACTTCGCGCCGTAGATGGAGCGCCTGCCAATGCCTGCAACGCCATCCGGCACCTTCGACAACCGCGTCACCCGCATGTTGGGCGTTCAGACTCCCATCGTGCAGGCACCGATGGGATGGATCGCGCGTTCTGCGCTCGCGTCTGCAGTGTCCAACGCCGGGGCGCTCGGCATCATCGAGACCTCCTCGGGCGAACTCGATGCGGTGCGGGGCGAAATCCTGCGGATGCGGGAGCTCACCGACAAGCCCTTCGGCGTCAACATCGCCCAAGCCTTCGTGCGCGACCCGAACATCGTCGATTTCGTGATCGACCAAGGGGTGCAGTTCGTCACCACATCGGCCGGCAATCCGGAGCGATACACCGAGCAGCTCAAGTCAGCGGGACTGACTGTCTTCCATGTGGTGCCGAGCCTGGCCGCAGCCAAGAAGGCGGTCGACTGTGGCGTGGACGGCCTGGTGGTGGAAGGCGGCGAGGGCGGCGGCTTCAAGAATCCGCGCGAAGTCGCCAGCATGGTGCTGCTGCCGCTGGTGCGCTCGCAAGTGGACGTGCCGATCATCGCCGCTGGCGGTTACGTGGACGGCCGTTCGATGGCCGCCGCCTTCGCCCTCGGCGCAGAAGGCGTGCAGATGGGCACGCGCATGGTCTCGGCGGCCGAGTCGCCGGTCCATGCCAACTGGAAGCAGGCCATTGTCGATGCCCGGGAGACGGACACCGTGTTCCTGAACCGCCACGCCTCCCCAGCCCTTCGGGCACTGCGCACGGCGAAGACGAGCGACCTCGAATACGACACCGAGACCAACGCCATGACCGAGTTTGGCACGGCGATGGCGCTCTACTTCGGCGGCGACATGGAAGCGAGCATCGCCCTCACGGGCCAGGTGTGCGGCCGCATAGACGCCGTGCGCCCCGTGGCGGAGATTATCGCGGAAGTGCGTGCGGAGTTCTTTGCGGAAATCGACCACCTGGCCAATGCGTACCTAGGAGCGTCCTGATAGGCCTAGCTTAGCCCGCATTGCTGTCACTCCCCCGCGAGGGGGGAGTGACAGGAAAGTACGCGCCACCACCTTTGTTGGGA
>VXPR01000127.1:2339-9981 GCA_009839405.1 Gammaproteobacteria bacterium | reverse complement strand
GTCGGGATCGGTGACGATGCCGTGGCTGCCCGGCACCACGGGCACGCCGAGCCGCATGGCGGCGGCGATGGCGTTCGACTTGTTGCCCATCGTGTTCATGCTGGTGACGGGTGGGCCGACGAAGTTGATGGCGCGGGAGCGCACGAGCTCCGCGAACTGACTGCTCTCCGACAGGAAGCCGATGCCGGGATGCAGCGAGTCCACCTTCTGCTGCTCCGCCACCTCGATCACCGACAGCGCATTGAGGTAGCTCTCGTCCGGCGTGTTGCCACCGATGCATACGACCGCGTCGTTCTCGCCGAGCATGTCCACGGGCACCGAGTCCATGTCGGGATCAGACTGCACCAGCACCACGCCAACACCTTTGCGCTGCGCCACACGCACCAGCTTCACGGCGGTGCAGCCGCGGGCATGAATGAGCATCCGTCGAACCGGGCGCAGCAAGTCTCGCTCCGGCACCGTGGCGCGCAGTGGTGGCGCCGCCGGCCGCTCCTGCTCAAGAACGCCAGCCATGACACGGTTCACCACATCCACCACCGATTCCTCCGGCACCGGAATGTCCGGGTCGATGCGACGCAACTCGTCGTCGAGGTCTGTATGGAAGGGGTGCTTCACGAGTCCCTGCATGGCACCCGGTTCGCTGGCGAGATAGTTGGCGAGGTGCGACTCGGCCGGCAGATAGCTCGTCACCACGATCTGCCCCGCGAACGGCATGCTGGCACCGGACAGGTAATAGGTCTGCACCAGCGGGTGGGTGACGAAGCTCGCCTGGGCGCCACCGGTGCAGTCGCCGTAGCCAAAGACGATGGCCGGCAGGTCGAAGTCGCGCACGAAGCGGGTCAGGCGATCGTTGATGGCCGCCATGGAGAAGAGCGCTCCGGCGCCCTCCTTCGTCTGCATCCCGCCGGAGGAAATGAAGCAGATCAGCGGCAGTTGCTGTTCCGCGCAGTGCACCAGGAGCTTGCAGAATTTCTCGGCACTCGCCATGTCGAACGAACCGGCTTGAAAGCCGACGTTCGAGATCACGACGCCGCACGGCAGTCCGTCAGCACCGTTCTTGAACGTTCCGATGCC
This sequence comes from Gammaproteobacteria bacterium, assembly GCA_009839405.1. Taxonomy (GTDB): domain Bacteria; phylum Pseudomonadota; class Gammaproteobacteria; order Pseudomonadales; family Azotimanducaceae; genus VXYL01. Next base: position 8,907 of record VXPR01000127.1, on the reverse strand, counting down.
GGTCACGACGCCGCACGGCGGCTGACCGGCGTTCAAGGCCCCTTCGATGGAGGAACGGAAACCCGGGAACTCGCATGGGTCTGAACTCAGAAGATCGCCGTTGAGTTCGCGGAAGTCATCGAAGAACTCCTGGGCGAAGCGCTCGTGGCCGGTGTCCCGGCGTCGCTTGTAGGTGGTGAGGACGTTCTGGATCAAGAGGTCTCGGTAGGCGTGGCTGAGCCGGTTCCAGAAATCCTTGCGTCGGCCGATGCTGCGCGGCGAGATGCGTCCTTCGTAGCGCCGCCCTTCGAGCCGCGCCCGCAGGTACGACCCCAGCAGCCGCTCAAAGAGGAACGTGACGACAACGAAAAGCGCATCGGAGACATGCGGGAAGGCGGTCTGCTTCCATTCCTCCACGGCGCGGAAGAAGGCGCCCCCGCGCGGCTGGGCACTGACGCGCGAATACCAGTCGAACAGACGCTGGCGCATCTCGTCGACGCCGGCACCGTCTGCGGCAACCACTGGGTCCCGAACGGCAACTTCCAGCGCCGCATCGATCAGTTTCTGCACGGACTCCCGCGATAGCGAATGGGTGGTTCCCGCCTCGCGGGCGATGGAGTCGAGGTTAGCGAGGATGGCGTCGTAAACCCGATCGAACAGGAGCAGGTTTTCGCATTCGCGGGCGAAGTCGTCGCGCAGCTCCTCGTTAAGGAGGATGTCGAGTACCGACACGTCCGCCACACTCGCATCCGGCGTGTCGATTGCCGGCGGGCGCGCACTGTCGCGAGGCCGCACCAGGCCCGTGAAATGATTGTCGAGCAGTAGTCGATTGATGACTACGGGCGACCCGCCGCCGTTCGCCGCACGCGCCAGATGCGGCGGCAGGGCAGCCTCGTCCACGAATCCGGTGAGCGGTCCTTCGGTCATGGCCAGATTCAGCGCGGACGAGAGCTGCTCACGCAGCACCGCGTCGGGAATGCCATCGAGGTCCCCGGTGACGAGCTGCATGGCTTCGTGGGAGAAACGCTCGTGCAGGGCCGGGCCGAGTGCGGCGTCGGCGCGGATGGCGGCCACCAGGCGGCGCGGCGTGGGAATGTCGTCGGCGGCGAACAGGTGCGCGGCATCCTCGTGGCCCGCAATGAACCCGCCGAGGGATGCGAAGTTACCGGCAGAGTCCACCTTCCAGCGGTTGTACAGATACATGCCGGTATTGGCGATGAGGCTCACCCGCGCGTCCTGGAAGTTCTTGCGCGGCTCGCCGAGCAGCAAGCGTCGGATGCGACCTCGTTCGTCGTGGATCGCCGCCTTCTTCTCCACATAGTTGCGAAAGGGCTTGGCCAGCGCATCGTCGTAGATGACCTTGTCGGGGTCCTGCAGCCAGGACAGGAACGTCTCGCGCCGCTCGCGGGCGGCGCGGCGGGCGAGTTCCCCCGCCGGCAACTCGTGCTCGGCGAGGCGGCCATAGGCATGGACGGTGGTCGAGCGAATCCGCCGCCGCACCCGCAGATAGCGCAGATAGCGATAGGCAACGCCAAAGACGTTGACGTACTCCGTCGGATTGCGGGTGAGCGTGAGTGCGGCGCTCGCTTGGGTCGCCTGCAGCCGGGCCGACGGGTTCAGATAGCGCTCAAGGCTTCTCGCGTAGTGGTCGATGATGTACGGATTGTCCGCGACGAAGCGCCGCGTGCTCTCCTCCACGTGGCGGATGCCGGAGACGATGGCGTGGCGCAGGTTGGCGACATCCTCGCCGGGGGCATAGTCGATGATGGCATCGATGTTGCCCTGCCGCTTCAGCTCGAACGGCGACAGCCCCACTTCCTTGGCGCACTGCTGCCACGACAGGTTGAGTCGTCGGGCAATGCTGGCGAGGCTGCGGGGCTGAATCGTGCTGAAAACGCCATCGCGCACCGACAGGATCATGTTGCTTGCGGCAAGCGGGATGGCGCCCCCGGAATAGCCGAGGCCAAAGACGATGCCGAGGTTGGGCACGTCCGTGTTCGACATCTCGGCGATCAGTAGCGAGATGCTGTGCGCCTGGTTGCCGCGGTTCGCGTCCGCATCAGCGGCGGCACCCGGAGTGTCCATCAGGCTGACGATGGGGATCGAGCGGTTGGAATACTCCTCGATCTTGCGCGCCGCCATGAGGTGATGCTCCGGCATCCACTCGCCGCTGCGCACTCCACGATCCTGGGCGATGAAGCCGACGGGCCGCACATCGTCGCCGAAGTCCATGTTGACGACGGCGGCATAAAAAGCCGCTTCGCTGGTTTCGGAAACCACCTCGCCAAGCTCGGCAATGGCGCGTGGCGCGGGCGTGCGTTTGGGGTCCTCGGCGGCGCTTACGACTGCCTCGATGTACGAGTCGATGTCGACGTTGTCGAGGTAATCGTTGCGACGCGCGACGTCTGCATCCGAGAGAGTGCCGCGCAGGGGCGGATCCAAGTCGCGCTCCTCCTCCGGGAACAGGGAGGAGTCCTGCGCCAGGTTTTCGGCAATCAGGAACAGGCGATCGCCGGGGGCAAACCGGCTTGCCATCAGGCTTTCAACGGGAAGAGGGCCATCGAACAGGTCACCGAACGCTTCCGAGGCGGGTACAATCGCCGCACTTTATGGAAGGCTGGTCCATTCCGCAAATTGCATCCGCCTTGCTTTTTCAGCAAAAAACCTCCCCATCGCTTCGGGACTCGCGCCACCATCGCCACCTCACTCGCCATCGCCGTGCTCACGGTCTCCGACACCCGCACCGCCCGTGACGATCGTTCTGGCGACTTGCTCGCGGAGCGGGCGGTCGCCGCTGGCCATCGCCTGGCGGCACGCGACATCGTGCGCGACGACGTGTACGCCATCCGTGCCGTCGTCAGCGCCTGGATTGCGGATGCCGACATCGACGCGGTCATCAGCACCGGCGGCACCGGCTTCACCGGTCGCGACAGCACGCCGGAGGCGCTCACGCCGCTCTTCGACAAGCACATCGAGGGCTTCGGCGAACTGTTCCGGCAGGTGTCGTTCGAGGAGATCGGCAGTTCCACCATTCAATCCCGCGCCGTCGGCGGCCTTGCCAACTCGACGCTTGTGTTCGCGTTGCCGGGTTCCACCAACGCCTGCGCCACGGGTTGGGACCGCATCCTCGTAAACCAACTCGACGACGAGTTCCGGCCCTGCAACTTCGCAGAACTCCTTCCCCGCTTTCGCGAGGGGGAGCCTTAGCGCCGCTTCGCGGCGCTCTAGCAGTGTTCGCTGGCGCGAAAACTGCGACGGTCTGTCGCAAACGGAGCGCACGTTCGATAGAGTTTCTACGGCTGAAGGCACCAGCCCAACCACCCCTGCCACCCATCAGGAGCGATCACCCATGACCCAATCCGCCTTCGTGCTCGGCGCCAAGCGCACTCCCATCGGCAGCTTTCTCGGTGCCTTTTCGGACCGCACCGCGCCAGAACTCGGGGCACACGCCATTCACGCGGCCTTGGGCGAAGCTGGGCTCGGTGGCGAGGACATCGACGAGGTGCTCATGGGCTGCGTCCTCAGTGCCGGGGTGAAGCAGGCGCCGGCGAGGCAAGCCATGCGCGGCGCCGGTGTTCCCGACGCGGTCGGCGCCACCACCATCAACAAGGTGTGCGGTTCCGGCATGAAGGCAGCCATGCTCGCGAGTGACCTCATACGCGCCGGCAGTGCCGACTGCGTGGTGGCTGGCGGCATGGAGAGCATGACCAACGCGCCCTACCTCATGGCAAAGGCGCGCAGCGGCGCCCGCATGGGCCACGTGGAAATGAAGGACGCCATGTTCCTGGACGGCCTCGAAGACGCGGAAACGGGTGGCTCCATGGGCAGCTTCGCGCAAGACACCGCAGACAGCCGCCAACTCACCCGCGAGGCGATGGACGAGTTCGCGATTCAGTCCGTCGTCAAGGCCCGCCGCGCCATGGACGAGGGCTCGTTGACGCGGGAGATCAGCCCTTTGGGCGATGTAACCGAGGATGAGCAGCCGCGCCGCTCCAAGATCGACCGCATCCCGTCGCTGCGGCCGGCATTCAAGCGCGACGGCACAATCACCGCCGCCAACGCAAGCTCCATCTCCGACGGTGCCTCGGCGCTTGTAATCGGTAGGGTAGATGCGGGCGGCTCGGCGGCGGGCGATCCGCTCGCTCGCATCGTCGGCCACGCCACCCATTCCATCCACCCTTCCGAATTCACCGTGGCCCCGGCCGGCGCGATCGCCAAGCTGCTCGCTGACGTGGGCTGGCGGCACGAGGACGTCGACCTCTTCGAGATCAACGAGGCATTTGCCTGCGTGCCGATGATGGCCATCGACGAGCTTGGGCTGGGCGCGGAACGGGTGAACCTCTATGGCGGAGCCTGCGCGCAAGGCCATCCCATCGGCTCCACAGGTTCCCGCCTCATCGTCACGCTCGCACACGCCCTGGCCGCCACCGGTGGCAAGCGCGGCGTCGCCTCGCTCTGCATTGGCGGCGGCGAAGCCACGGCCGTCGCCCTCGAGCGCGTCTGACAGCGGCGCTCTCGACTGCACGCAACGGAACCGAACGAGGACAACGAGCCGTGGCGCGATTGCCGGTCATCATCGGGTTTGGAGGAGTGAATCCCGCCGGCCGGATTTCCTCCCACCACGCCTATCGCCGCACCGTCATCGACGCGATCGGCAAGGAGGCAGCGGACGACACCTATGCCAGCCTCGCCGCGCTGATGAACCTGGACGCCGACAGCGCCGATCCGGCTGTGCGCACACACATCAAGGATCACACGCTGATTCGCCGCGTCGAGTGCTTCGACCCGGGCGACATCCCGTGGCAGCGGCGGGCACAGCTTCAGCCAGCGGACGGCAATGCGTTGGCCTTCAGCGTTCCGGCGCGAGACATGCCTGATCGAATCCCGGACAGCTGGCATGTCAGCCAGCGCGACGACGGCGCCTTCGACGTCACCGCGCCGCAGGCGGATGTGTTGGTGCCGGACCGACGCGACTCCCGCGTCACATCCGCCGGCGAGGCACCCACCGGCTTCGATCCCGGCAGCCTCTATCAGTCACGCAGCCACCCGCGTGGTCTCCAACTCGCCATCTACGGCGCATCCGACGCGGTTCGCTCCGTTGGCATCCCTTGGCAGGAGCTCAAACGCCGGGTGCGTCCAGACCAATTCTCGGCATATGCCGGCAGCGCCATGGGGCAACTCGACGACCAAAGCACGCGCGGCATGATGCAAGCACCCATGATGGGGCGTCGCCCCAACTCCAAGCAGGCGGCGCTTGGCCTCGTCGAAATGCCGGCCGATTTCGTCAACGCCTACGTCATTGGCAGCGTCGGCGCCACCGGCGGCATGATCGGCGCCTGCGCCACTTTCCTCTACAACCTCCGCAGCGCCGTGGACGACATAAAGAGCGGTCGCTGCCGCGTTGCCTTGGCAGGAAGCGCCGAGGCTCCCATCGTTCCGGAACTCATGGAGGCGTTTCGCACCATGGGAGCGCTGGCGGAGGACGAAGCCCTCATGGCCATCGACGGCGCCGATCAGGTGGACAACCGTCGCGCCTGCCGACCGTTCGCGGAGAACTGCGGCTTCACGATGGCGGAAGCGTCGGCTTACGTCGTGTTGGTCGATGACGAACTGGCGCTGGAGCTCGGCGCCGACATCCACGGCGCCGTGCCGGATGTCTTTGTCAATGCGGACGGCTTCAAGAAGTCGATCCCCGGTCCCGGCGTCGGCAACTACATCACGGTGGGCAAGGCGCTGGCGACGGCGCGGGCGATCCTTGGCGAGGAGGCGGTGCGGCAGCGCTCCTACATCCACGCGCACGGCACCGGGACGCCACAGAATCGGGTGACCGAGTCGCACATCCTGAACGAAATGGCCAAGGCGTTCGGCATCGAGCGCTGGGACGTCGCTGCCATCAAGGCATATCTGGGCCACACTCTCGCACCTGCTTCCGGCGACCAGGTGGCCGCTGCCCTGGGGGCATGGCAGTACGGCTGGATTCCAGGCATCGCCACCATCGAGGGTCCCGCGAACGATGTGCATCACAGCAACCTGCGCATCGGCCCGGAGCACATCGAGATCGACCCGAAGGCGATGGATGTGGCGCTGGTCAACTCCAAGGGCTTCGGTGGCAACAACGCGACGGGTGTCGTCCTCTCGCCCTACGTCACCCAAGCCATGCTCGCGAAACGCCACGGAGCGAACGCCATGCAGCGCCACGCTCGCCGCAACGAGGGCGTTCACGCGGCAGCCCGCGACTACGACGCCGCCGCCACCCGCGGCGAGGCGAAGCCCATTTACCACTTCGGCGAGGACGTGCTCCAAGGCGAAGACATCGGCATCGACGCCGAGAACCTCCGCGTGCCGGGCTACGGCACACCGGTCTCGCTGGACGCCGACAACCCCTTTCCGGACATGACATAGGGCGCCTCGGCCGTCCTCGCATGGGAACAAGCCCTGCACCCCAATGATCTTGGGTTGCCATTGTCCGTAGGGGACGGGCTTGTCCCGTTCCGGGGGGGGCGGGCGCGCCGGGCGCCGCCCCCGCCGCCGCGAGCGAGGCCCGGGCCGCCCCCGCCCCCCCCCCCCCCCGCGCCCCCCCACCCCCCCC
>VXPR01000127.1:0-2329 GCA_009839405.1 Gammaproteobacteria bacterium | reverse complement strand
ATTCCCACTTTCCTCTCCGCGGGGGGGGGTCGCTTTTTTTTTAATTCGACTGGGTTGGCCCGGTGCCGGCGCCCCGGGCGGGGCGCGCAGACGCCGCGATGAACTCGGTACGGGCGGGACAAGCCCATCCCCTACGGCCCCTCGACCGCCCGGCAACGGCAAGGCCCCACCCTTCCCCTGCGTGTCAGTGATCTAGACGCCAGGCACCGCTCAGTTGACGGTTGATCGGCCGCCTCGCGATTGTCGTGCCCGTTCACGCAGCCGCATGGCGATTTCCTCGCTCGGAGCGTATTGCACGGCGCGTTCGAGTTCCTCGGTGACCATCTCGGGTGCGCCGAGTGCCATCCAAAGGTCGGCGCGCTCGACATAGATGCCGTACATCTCGGGCACGATCAGCAGTTGATAGTCGGACAACGTCAGGGCTCGTGCCGGATCGCCACCGCGCTGCACCAGCATCCGGGCATTGTTGAGCATCCGCAAGGCGACCTCACGCGGCGTTGCCTTGGCAAAGGCCCCAGCCTCCCCAACGCGGTTCGCCCGCAGCCAGGCCATGCACTCCTCTCGCGAAGTGACCCGCAGGCCAAACGGATCCACCAAGGCACCGCCAATGGTCACGAGAAAGTGGCGCGGAAAGTTCACGCCCACCGCGTCGAGCCCCAGCAGGCGTGCTACGCCCATCGCCACCACCCCCATCGACACCGGAATGCCCTGCTGGCTTTTCAGCACATGCGGCAGGATGCTGTTTTCCAGTTCGTAGTAGCGCTCGCGGGCCCCAGTGAAGCCCTGGCTCGCCATTTCCGCAACGACATGCGTCGCGCCCGGCTCGCCCCTCTCCCTTGCCGAGGCAGCAATGCGCTCGATCTCGCCCCGAGCCCAATCCACATCGGCATCGTCGGATTCGAGGATGCGCGCAACGATGAGTGCACCTTCCACCGGGTCGTCGTTGCGTTCGATAAACGCGAGCAGGTCGCCCTTGAGCGGCAGGTCCGTAAGCCCGCCGTCGTCGCTCACAGCGCCACCGCCGCGTGTTCCCGCGCCGCCGCAAAGCGAATCTCCGGCCAGCGCTCTTCCGTGAGGCTGAGGTTGGTGCGGCTCGACGCGAGGTAGGCGAGATGCCCGCCGCCGTCGATGGCGAGGCGGCCGAGATTGCGGCTCTTGAACTCGTCGAGCCGACGCTGATCGTCGCACTGCACCCAGCGCGCCGTGAAAATGTCCCCCGGCGCGAACACGCAGTCGGCGCGGTATTCCGCATCCAGGCGGTGTGCCACCACATCAAACTGCAACGAGCCGACGGCGCCGATGACGATATCGTTGCGCGCCAAGGGGAAGAAGACCTGTGTCGCACCCTCCTCCGAGAGCTGCCGCACGCCCTTCTCGAGCTGCTTCGCCTTGAGCGGGTCCCGCGGCCGCACCACCTGAAACAGCTCCGGGGCGAAGTTCGGAACGCCCTCGAAGCGCAGTTCCTCGCCTTCGGTGAAGGTGTCGCCGATGCTGATGGCACCGTGGTTGTAGAGCCCAATAATGTCTCCGGCCCAGGCCTCCTCCGCCTGCACTCGATCGCCGGCCATGAAGGTGACGGCATTGCCCACCTTCATGTCGCGCCCCATCCGAACGTGGCGCAAACGCATCCCCGGTCGATAGCCGCCGGAACACACCCGCAGGAAGGCGATGCGGTCCCGGTGCTTCGGATCCATGTTCGCCTGAATCTTGAACACGAAGCCGGAGAACTTGGCCTCCTGGGGCTCCACGCTTCGTGGCACTCCGCCGTTGACGCGCGCCATGCGAGAACCCGGTGGCGGCGCGTGCTCTGAGAAGCAGTCAAGGAAGTGCTCGACGCCAAAGTTGCCGAGGGCGGTGCCGAAGAAGACTGGCGTGCGCCGCCCGGCAAGGAACGCCTCTTCGTCGAAGGGATGGCTCGCTCCCCGCACCAGCTCGACTTCCTCGGCGAAGCCCTCGTGTTCGTCGCCAAGCCAAGCGCGCGCCTCGGGGCTGTCGAGCCCTTCGATGGTGCGCCATTCGTACTGCTTGTCGCCGTGGCCAGACTCGTAGCAAACGAGGCGGTTGCTCGCCAGCAGATACACGCCCCGGAAGGAACTGCCCGCTCCGATGGGCCACGACATGGGTGCACACTCAATGGCGAGCACATCCTCGATCTCGTCGATCAGTTCCACCGGATCACGGATTTCCCGATCCAGCTTGTTGATGAACGTGAATACGGGCGTGTCCCGCATCCGGCAGATTTCCAGCAGCCGAATGGTGCGCGGCTCCACCCCCTTGGAGCCGTCAATGACCATGAGCGCGGAATCCACCGCCGTGAGGGTGCGGTAGG
>VXPR01000522.1 GCA_009839405.1 Gammaproteobacteria bacterium | reverse complement strand
GCCGCGCATGACCTGGGGTTCCTGCCATTCGAGGTTGGTGGTCGTCAACAGGCGCTCGATGGCGGGCAGGGCGGGGGCGATGCCCTCGCCGATGGCACCGATGGCATCCAGGGCCTGGCGTACCACTTGTTGGTGCGGGCTGCCCAAGAGTCTGGCGAGGGAAGCTACGGATTCGCGTGCGGGGGTGCCGATTTCGCCCAAGGCGAAGGCGGCGTTGATCTGCACCCACGGGTCTTGGTGCGCCAGCAAGCGTTCGAGCGTGGCGATTGCTTGCGGGCCACATGCCGCCAGGGCGTAGGTGGCGTCGTCCATGACGATGGCGCGTTCGTTCCAGCGTCTCGGATAGCCGCGCACATCGTCGCGAGGGACCGGCTGGCCGCGTTCGTCAGTGGCCAGGGTGCGTTCGTGACGGTCACCGCCGGCAGCGGTTTCGAGAGTCGCGGCCAAGCGTTCGACTTCCTGCAATTGGGCGAGGGCATAGGTGCTGGTGAGGCGAGCAGGCTGATCGCGGCCGTTGAGTCGCCTGACGTGTTCATCTGCCGATACCGTGTCTTCGCCTGTCTGCACTTGCGGTTCGCCGCGCATCCAGTGCCAGATGTAGCTCCATGTCTCCGGCAGGTCGAATCCGGGGATGCAAGCCTCTGGCCGCTTCCAATCCGCGTCCATGTTGTTCCATGACGGCCGAGTGGGGTTGCGCGTGCGGGCGAAGACGAACTTCACCATGTAGCGCGTGCGGTCGGAATGGTTCGGAAAGCCGGCATGAACCATGTCGAAATGCACCAGCAGGAAGGTGCCGGCCGGAACCACATCCGGCAACACCACGCCGTGCGGCGCTACGGGATGGGCGTAGAGGTGGCTGCCGGCCTGGATGCGGGTCGGGCCCATGTCGAGTGGCGTTTCGTGCGGGTAGTAGAAGCCGATCAGGTAGCGCGGCACGTGGTGGCGGGCGCGTGAGAGCGGACTTTGCGCGTCTTGATGCCAACCGGAACCGGCGATGGAACCCTTGCCCATCTTCGGGCCGTCGATCTCCCGTGTCAGTTCCTCGCGTTCCTCCACCGGCGTGTTGATGTGGACGGCGCGGTGCGGGTGGAAGTAGTAGTCCGGCCCGGCGATGGACTCGATGGCGCCGTCCACAACCGGGCAGCGCACGATGTGGTGCAGCTTGGGAATGCGCGAAACGATGTTGTTGCCGTACCACGACTCCTTCTCGCAGGCATAGCGCACGAGGGCGTCGATCTCCACGTGCAGCGAGGGATCGACATCGGGCGTCAGGCGCAGGAAGCCGTTGGCGATGAATTCGCGCACTTGGTCGTCGTTCAAGAGCGTTGGCTGGCGCTCGGCTTGCGGAGACTGAAGGGACATGGACAACTCCGGTTGGGGCTCTACGCGGCGGTGGCTCGGGCCTTGGCGAGCGCACTGCCGAAGTCTTGATCGACTCCGGCGAGGATCAGCGCCTTGGTTTCACGGTAGGCGGCGGGAGCTAGCGCGGCGAGTTGGTTCAGAAACGGCCTTGCGGCGGCGCGAAGGTCGCAGCCGGCCGGAAAAACCGCATGGACCAAGCCGCATGCGCGGGCGGTGGCGCCGTTCATGGTTTCGCCGAGGTAGGCGATGGGCGATACCGCGGACTGATGCACCAGCCGCGGCAGCTTGTACGACCAGCCTTCCGCCGCCCACAGCGCCCGGTGGATGCGCGGGTCGCCGTAGTTCACGTCCTCGGTGGCGAGGCGGAAGTCGCACGAGAGGCTGTAGTCGTAGCCAGACCCAAGTGCATGGCCGTGCAGCAGGACCACCGTCGGCAACGGGCAATGGCGCAGCACGCCGGCGGACTCGAGCAGGAACGTCGGGCCGCTGCCGAGGTCCAGGTCCACGCGGCGGCCTTCGAGGGGATCGGGTTCGGGGGAAGAACGAGCGGTCAGGTCGTCGCCGGCACAGAAGGCGCGGCCGCGGCCGGAGAGGCAGATCACGCGTACGTCGTCGTCGTCCGTCGCGGACTCTACGGCAGCCTTGATGCGCACGTGTTGATCGAGGTCCAACGCGTTCAGCTTGTCCGGCCGGTTCAGCACGAGGTGGCGAATGAGTCCGTGCGCCGTCGCCTCATCCTCCACCACAAATGCACCAGGGTCGCTCATCGGCCCGTGAACGCAGGATCGCGGCGCTCGCGCCACGCCTTCATGCCTTCGAGCCGGTCCTCGATGACGTGGGTCTGGCGCACGCCGAGGGAGTGCACCATGGCCGCGTCGAAAGGCAGGTCCAGTTGCGGCAGCACTTGCAGCTTGTGGACTTCCCACGCGCGGGTGGGCATCGCCGCCAGTTGCTGGACGAAGGCACCCGCCTCCGCGCGGAAGTCGGCTTCTGGCCACGTCTTGTGCACCAGCTGCATCCGCGCGGCCTCAGGGGCACCGACGACCTCGCCGAGCAGCAGGAGGCGCATGGCCTGGGACTGGCCGATGAGCTTCGGCAGAAGATAGGCGATGCCTGTGGCTGCGGCGCGGCCTTGGTGGATGCGCGGGTCGCCGAGCCGGGCCGTTTCGGATGCGACGCGGATGTCGCAGGTGCAGGCGAAATCGAAGGCGAGGCCGAGGGTATCGCCGTCGAGGATGGCGATGGTGGGCTTCATGCAGCCCCGCAATGCCTTGATGGCTTCCTGTTCGAGCAGGGGGCCTGGGCCGTGGGTACCCACCGGGTGGCGGTGGGTGAGGCGAGGCGGCCAATTCCCCATGTCGTCGCCAGCGTCGCCGTCGCTTTGGGTTTCGATGCCGAGGGCGCGGATTTCGGGGTCGTTCGTGGCCGAGCGGCACCAATCGGTGAACGCATCGAGGACGGCGTAGTCGATGGGCTGGCCATCGAAGCTGAAGCGGGCAACGCCGCCGCCTGTGCTCTCCTGTGCCATACTTTGCGTCCGCGTCCATTTCCGGCTTGCCGCGCCCAGAAGTCTATATGTTCCTGTCACTCTTGCAGCGCTGGGTTCGTAAAGGGACGCTGGTTGTGGTGCTGCCGGACGGCACCCGGCAGGCGTTCGGCGATGGCGACGAACCGCGCGCCGAATGGATTCTGCGTGACGATGGAGTCATGCGCAGCATCGTTCGGAACCCAACCATGAATCTGGGCGAGACCTACGTTGACGAGCGCTGGGATGCTGGCGGTGGCGACCTTGCGGGGCTTCTTCGGGTCTTGCGGAGCAATCTCGAACAGGTGGTCAGCGCCTCTCGGCTGCCACACTTCCTGCGCGTGGGAAGTGCCCTGCTGACAAGCTGGAACAACGTGCGTGCAAGCCTTGCCAACGTCAGTCACCACTACGACCGCGACGAAGCGCTGTTCCGCTCCTTCCTTGACGACTCGATGCACTACTCCTGCGCCTACTTCGCCGACCCCGGCATGACCCTGGAGCAGGCGCAGCAGGCCAAGGCCGAACACATCCGCCGCAAGCTCTGTGCCGAACCCGGTGACCGCGTGCTCGACATCGGCTGCGGCTGGGGGAGCCTGGGCCTATACCTAGCGCGGGAGGGCGGCGTGCAGGTCAACGGCGTCACGTTGTCGAAGGAGCAGCTTCGGGTGGCGCAGGACGAGGCGCGACGCCAGGGCCTCGATTCGCGCGTGCAGTTCCTGCTGGAGGACTATCGGGATCATCGCGGCAGCTACGATGCGGTGGTATCGGTCGGCATGTTGGAGCATGTCGGGCGGCGCAACTTGGGCCGCTTCTTCGAGGTCGTGCGCGAGATGCTGAGCGACGACGGCGTGGCGCTCATCCACACCATCGGCAAGACCGGCCCGCCGGAGCCGGTGAACCCTTGGATCCGGCGGCACATTTTCCCAGGGGGCTACATTCCGGCGGCTTCAGACCTAATGCATGCGGTGGAGGCAAGCGGTCTTGTGCTCAGCGACATGGAGGTTTGGCGCCGCCACTATGCTGCCACGCTGCGCGAGTGGAACCGCCGCTTCCAGGCCACCCGCGACGAACACAAGCGCACGCTCGGGGAGCGAGGTTGCCGCGTGTGGGAGTTCTATCTCACGGCCTGCGAGACGGCCTTCGAGGTGGCGGACCTAGTGGTATTCCAGCTTCAGCTAGCGAAACGCAACGACCGCGTGCCAGTGACGCGGGACTATCTCCACGCAATCCCGAAGGAAAGTCCGCCACTGCGGACAGCGGCCAGCGGTTCCTGACGCTCCGAGCACCGCCGCTGGGTGCCACATCAACCCTCTCCGGGGGCACATCGGAAATGGGCCTCGATCTGCGCGAGGTCGCCTTGGGTGTCCGCGTCGAGGAAGGCGGATTCCGGAAATGCAACGGAGGGGATGGACTCGCGGTCTAGCCAGTGACGAGGTGCGCGCTCGCCGCTCGTGAATGCCGCCACTAGTTCGGCGGCTCGGACTTGGGTCATCAGCAGCGTGGCGTTTTGGCGGCGGCTGCCAGCGGTCACGCTGACTGCGCCCACCGCCCTGCAGGCGGGAGCCAGGCGCGAGATGAGGTCTGGTGGCGGAAGGGGCGCATCGCCAGGCCAGGTTAGGAGCCGTGGGGTCTTCACATGGGGCAGGCAGGCGGCGAGGCCGGCGATAGGGCCTTCGTGGGCGCTGTGGTCGGCCACACAGTCGAGACCTAGGTTCTGGTACGCATCGTTGCCCGGTGCGTGCGAGACGAGGACGCACTGCACCTGTGGCGTGAGCCGCTCGATCGCATGCACGACGATGGGCTTGCCGGCGACGAGCAAGAGCGGCTTGTCCGCGCCGCCCAGGCGTTGCCCGCGACCGCCGCAGAGGACGATGGCCGTGACGGCCTCGACGTCAGTTGCGGATGCGTTCGGGATGGGTGTAGATGTTGAAGCCGTCATCCTTCAGGAAGCCCACCAGCGTGAAGCCGCGTTCCTGGGCGAGTTCCACGGCGAGGCTCGATGGCGGCCCGACCGCGGCGACGAAGCAGGTGGCGGTCATGGCCGCTTTCTGCACGAGCTCGAAACTGGCTCGCCCACTCAGCAGCAGGCCGGTCTCGGCCAAGGGTTCGGAATCCTCGATCAGGTAGGCGCCGATCAGCTTGTCGAGGGCGTTGTGGCGCCCCACATCCTCGCGCAAGCGATCGATCCGACCGTTCGGGCGGAATGCCGCCGACGCATGCAACCCGCCCGTGCGGCGGAATTCCGTCTGCATGGTGCGCAGGCGTTCCGGCAGGTTGCGGAGAACTGCAGCATCCACGGTGAAGGCAGGTGGCGGCCCCGGACGGTCTGGCAATTGCTGCGCCACCGCATCAAGCGATGCCTTGCCGCACACGCCGCAACTCGAGGAGGTGAAGACGTGACGCGTCAGCGCCTCGGCGTCGAACTCGACGTGATCGGCCAGTTCCACCTTGACGACGTTGTGGATGCCCTTGTCGGGGCTCGGCGGGCCACAGTGCTCCACATCAACGACATCCCGGCCGCCTTGGATCACCCCTTCGCCGCGCAGGAAGCCGACCGCGAGTTCGAAGTCGTTGCCGGGCGTCCGCATCGTCACCGAGATGCTTTGCTCGCGCCGCATGCCTCCGCTCAGGAACGACAGCCGCACCTCCATCGGCTCTTCCACCGTCACGAGGTCTGTGTCGTCCGCAGCGCTCTTGGAGGATGCGGCGGCCTGCCGGGTCACCGCCACTCGACGACTCGCAGCAGGTTCGGGGGCAACGGCAATCGAGGATGCCGGCGCGATTGCCGCCGCCGGCCGCTTGTTCATGGCGTCGGCAGAGCCTCGACCTGAACGCGCGTTCGTTCGCTGAAGCGTTCCTGCCATTCGCTGCGATGGTTGGCGGGGCGCACCTCCACTGCCGTGACCTTGTATTCGGGGCAGTTGGTGGCCCAGTCGGAAAGCTCGGTGGTGACGACGTTGGTGCCCGTTTCAGGGTGATGGAAGGTGGTGTACACGACCCCCGCGGCCACCCGCTCGGTAATCTGGGCACGCAGCGTGATTTCGCCCTTGCGGCTCGCCACGGACACCCAGTCGCCGGTGCGGAGCCCGCGCATCTCGGCATCGGCAGGGTGAATCTCCAGCACGTCCTCGTCGAGCCAGGCGAGGTTGTCGGTGCGCCGCGTCTGGGCACCGACGTTGTATTGGGTGAGGATGCGGCCTGTCGTCAGCAGCAGCGGGAACTTGCGGTTGGCCCGCTCCGGCGTCGGCTGGTAGTCGGTGAGCACGAACAGTCCCTTGCCGCGCACGAACGCCTGCTCGTGCATGATCGGCGTGCCGAGGGGTGCCGTCTCGTTGCAGGGCCACTGCACGCTGCCCACCTCGTCGAGGAGATCGAAGGACACCCCGGCAAAGCTCGGCGTCAACTCGGCGATCTCGGCGAGGATCTCCTCCGCCGACGAATACGCCATGGGATAGCCGAGGGCCGTCGCCAGCCGCGCCGTTGCCTCCCACTCGTGAACGCCGGACTTCGGCGGCATCAGCGCCCGCACCCGGTTGATGCGACGCTCGGCGTTGACGAAGGTGCCGTCCTTCTCGAGGAAGGAGGCGCCCGGGAAGAACACGTGCGCGAACTTGGCTGTCTCGTTCAGGAACAGGTCCTGGACGATCAGGCATTCCATATTCGCGAGCGCCGCCTCGACATGCTGCGTGTTGGGGTCCGACTGGGCGATGTCTTCGCCCTGCACATAGAGGCCGAGGAAGTCGCCGGCCACGGCATGATCGAGCATGTTGGGAATGCGGAAACCTGCCACGTCGTCGAGCTCGACGTCCCAGTGAAGGTTGAACGCGGCGCGCACGGTTTCGTCGGTGACCGGGCGGTAGTCCGAGAACTCGTGCGGGAACGATCCCATGTCGCATGAGCCTTGGACGTTGTTCTGGCCCCGGAGCGGATTGACGCCGACGCCGCGGCGGCCGACGTTGCCGGTGGCCATGGCGAGATTGGCCATCGCCATCACCATCGTCGAGCCTTGGCTGTGCTCCGTCACGCCGAGGCCGTAGTAGATGGCCGCGTTGCCGCCGGTGGCATAGAGGCGGGCGGCGGCGCGCAACTCCCCCGCATCCACGCCGAGAACTTCGGCCACGGTGTCCGGTGCGTTTTCTGGGCGCCTTGCGAAATCTGCCCACTCCTCGAAGGACTCGAGGTCGCAGCGCTCCTCCACAAAGGCTCGGTCCACAAGGTCTTCCGTGACGACCACATGCGCGAACGCATTCATCAGCGGAACGTTGGTGCCGGGCCGCAGCGCGAGATGGTGCTCGGCCTCGACGTGGGGCGAGCGCACCAGGTCAATCTGTCGTGGGTCACAGACGATCAGGCGCGCGCCGGCACGTAGCCGACGCTTCATCTGCGAGGCGAATACCGGATGTGCCTCGGTGGGGTTGGCGCCGATGACGACGATCACGTCGGCGTCCTGCACCGAGTCGAAATCCTGGGTGCCAGCGGAGGTGCCGTAGGTTTGCCGTAGCCCGTACCCGGTGGGTGAATGGCACACCCGCGCGCAGGTGTCGACGTTGTTGTTGCCGAAGGCGGCGCGCACCATCTTCTGCACCAGCCACACCTCCTCGTTGGTGCAGCGCGAGGACGTGATGCCGCCGATGGACTTGCGGCCGTGCTTCGCCTGCACCGCCTTCAGCTTGGCTGCGGCGAACTCGATGGCTTCGTCCCATTCGACCTCGAGCCACGGATCGGCGGTGGATTCGCGCACCATGGGCCGGGTGATGCGGTCCTTGTGGTTGGCGTAGCCCCAGGCGAAGCGGCCCTTGACGCAGGAATGGCCGTGGTTGGCCTTGCCGTCCTTGTGCGGAACCATCCGCACCACCTGATCGCCCTTCATCTCGGCACGGAACGAGCAGCCCACGCCGCAGTAGGCGCAGGTGGTGGATTCGGTGCGGTCCGGCACGCCGTGGTCGATGACCGACTTCTCCATCAGCGTGGCGGTGGGGCAAGCCTGCACGCAGGCGCCGCAGGAGACGCATTCCGAAGCGAGGAAGTCGTCGGCGCCGGTGGCCACCTTGGACTCGAACCCGCGTCCGTCGATGGTGAGGGCGAAGGTGCCCTGCACCTCGGCGCATGCACGCACGCAACGGGAGCAGGCGATGCATTTCGAAGGGTCGAAGGTGAAGTAGGGGTTGGATTCGTCCTTGGCTTGGCCAAGGTGGTTGTCGCCCTCGGCGTAGCGCACGTCGCGCAGCCCCACGGCGCCAGCCATGTCCTGCAACTCGCAGTCGCCGTTGGCCGCGCAGGTGAGGCAGTCGAGCGGATGGTCGGAGATGTAGAGCTCCATCACGCCACGGCGGACCCGCGCGACCTTCTCCGTCTGGGTGCGAACCACCATGCCGGGCGCAACCGGCTCGGTGCAGGAGGCAATCAGGCCGCGCCGGCCTTCGACCTCCACCAGACACATGCGGCAGGAGCCGAAAGCCTTGAGGTTGTCGGTGGCGCAGAGCTTCGGAATGTCGAGACCGGATTCGCGGGCGGCGCGCATGATGGAGGTGCCGGCCGGAACCTCCATCGGATGGCCGTCGATGGTCACCTCCACCGAATCGGCAGCCTGGCCGTTCGCCGTGGGCGCCGGCGTGCCGAAATCGGCAATCGCGATTGTCATCGCTTGAAGTCCTCCGGAAACCGCTCCATGGCGCTCAGCACGGGTATCGGCGTCATGCCGCCCATCTGGCAGAGGCTGGCCGTTTCCATCACCTCGCAGAGATCCCGAATCATAGTCAATTCCCGTGGCCCTGCGCGACCATCGAGAATCGTCTGCATCGTCTCCTTGCCACGCACGGAACCCAGGCGGCAAGGCGTGCATTTGCCGCACGACTCCACTTCGCAGAACTCGAACGCGTAGTGTGCCTGCTCCGCAAGGTCCACCGTGTCGTCGAACACCACGATGCCGCCGTGGCCGATGCCGGCGCCGATGTTGGCCATGGCCTCGTAGGTGAGCGGGGTGTCCAAGTCCTCCTGACCGAGATATGCACCGAGCGGACCGCCGATCTGCACAGTGCGCAGGGGACGGCCAGAGCGGGTGCCACCGCCATAACCCTCGACGATTTCCGCCAGCGTGATGCCGAACGGTACCTCGATCAGGCCGCCCCGGAGCACGTTGCCGGCGAGCTGGAAGGCCATCGTTCCGGTGGAGGGTGCGACCCCAAGCTCGGCGTAGGTGCTGCCGCCGCCCTGCATGATGCCGGGAACGGCGGCGTAGGAAATGACGTTGTGAACCACGGTGGGCTGGCCGAAGAGGCCAGCGATGGCGGGCACCGGTGGCTTGGCGCGAATCTCCCCGCGTCGGCCTTCGAGGCTTTCGAGGAGGGAGGTTTCCTCGCCGCAGATGTAGGCACCGGCGCCGACGAAGAGTTCGAGATCGAAGGTGTGCGCACTGCCGAGGACGCTGTCGCCCAGCACTCCATGCTCGTAGGCAAGCTTGAGGGCCGCGGCGAAAGTGCGTTCCGCGTCCGGGTATTCCGAGCGCAGGTAGACGAAGCCTCGCGTGGCGCCGGTAGCGATGGCGGCGATGGTCATGCCTTCGATCAGCCGGAACGGGTCGCCTTCGAGGAGCAAGCGGTCCGCAAAGGTGCCGGAATCGCCTTCGTCCGCGTTGCAGACAAGGTACTTCTGCTCGGCGGGGGTGTCGCGTACGGTGCGCCACTTGATGTGGGCAGGAAAGCCAGCGCCGCCGCGACCGCGCAGGCCCGAGGTTTCGATCTCGTCGATGAGGGCGGTGGGAGATACATCGAGACAGGATTCGAGGGCGACCGTTGGCGGCAATGCCAGAGGATGATTGGTGCCGCAGCGGTCGAAGACGACGCGGTGCTGGCCGGCGAGCCAGTCGATGGTATCCACCGCGCCGAGGCATTTGGGGTGCACGTTGCCTTGCTTGAGGACTTCGGGTACGTCGTCGGCCGTGACGTTGCGCCAGACGGTGCGGGTGCCGGCGTCGTCGGTCATCTCCACCATCGGCTCGGCCCAGGTAGCCCCTCGGGAACCGGTGCGCACCACGTCCAATCCGTTTGCGGCGAAGACCTCAGCAACCGCATCGGCACCACAGGCAACTGCGGAGACGTCCTGGGG
>VXPR01000395.1 GCA_009839405.1 Gammaproteobacteria bacterium | reverse complement strand
CCACAGCGGCGCCTCGTCGCCCTCGCTACGAGGGCTGGTGAGAAATGCGGGCTAGAGTGGCGCCTCTGGGAGCCGGACTACATCAGCGAGGAACGCGATGGCCCACAGGAGGGGTACGGGTGCAAACGCCGAGCCGCTAGGCGAGGGGTTTGGCGACGCTATGTCCCATTTGTCGATTTGCGCCCCGTCAGTCCCAACGAAGCGGTCCGGTGAGTCAGGCGTTGCCTAGCACATGCCGGCGCACGGCAATGCTGCTGTGCATCGCGTTGCTCTGCGCGAGTGGTGCTGCCGCCGAGACAACCAAAATCAGGTTCTGGGATACCCAGCGCAAGGGTGCCAATCAACAGAACTCCGGGCACCATGCCGAGTGGTACGTCGCAGCGCAGGCTCTCGGCTTGGACTACGTTCGCCTCCTGCCGGACGCTTGGCCGGCCGAGGAAAAGGACTTCCTGATTGGCGACGCGGACAGCTTTGAACAGATCAACGAGACCGACCTATCTCGCTTGACCGAGGCACTCGACGAAGCCCAACGCAACGGCATCAAGGTCGCACTAGCGATGCTCAGCTTGCCCGGCGCGCGCTGGAAACAACTGAACGCCGACCAGGATGACACGCGACTATGGGAGGACCGCAGGTACCATCGCCAAGCCTTTGAGTTCTGGAGGCAACTGGCGGCGCGCCTGAAGGGGCACCCGGCCATCGTTGCGTACAACCCCCTCAACGAACCGCACCCGGACAGGGCATTCGGTTTCGATGCGCCTGACGGAGATTTCGCGGCTTGGTTCCTGCGCATTCAAGATACGCCAGCCGACCTCAACCGATTCAACCGGGACATGGTCGACGCGATCCGCTCAGTCGATGCGGACACCCCCATCATCCTTGACGGCTGGTTCTACGCATCGCCACAGGCCTTCACGTACAACCGGCCCGTTGCGGACGATCGGGTCCTGTACGCCTTCCACAATCCGGGCCCGTGGCAGATGACCACCTATCGCGTCAATCAAGGCCGTTACGCGTATCCGGACCGCGTGCCGAAGCGATGGGACGGGCCTACGGAGTCTTGGACCACCGATCGCCTTGCGCAGGAAGTGCTCGCCGTCGAGGCGTTCGCCAAGAAATACAACATACCCGCGAATCGGATCATCGCCTCCGAGTTCTGGTACGACCGGCGCCTCGAGGGGGCCGCAGCGTACTTTGCCGACCTCATCCAGATCTACAACCAGCGCGGTTGGCATTGGGCCTTCTACGCGTTCCGCGGCAGCGGCGCATGGACTGGACTCGACTACGAGATTCCGCCCGGCCACAAGATGGGTTGGCGGTACTGGCAGGCCGTTGAAAACGGCGGGGACCCTGAACCCCTCAAGCCGCGAGGAACGAACCCCTTGTGGGACATCCTACGGCGGGAGTTTGCCGAGTAGACAAGCGCCTAACCCCACGCTCCCAGCCTCGGCGGGAGAGCCCCAACCGTTCGATTCGCACGAATTCGTTGTGCGTGCCGCCGCGGAACCGCAACCGTTGCTGCGTGCGCGAGTAGATCGTCGCCGAGCCGCGGCCACCAAGCACGCCGCGCCCGTGCCTCGAGGCGCTCGCGCTTCGTCAGCCGCCCCGAGACTCGCGTTCAGCCGGGGGGCAGGCCGCGCTCTCTCCAACGCCGGTGCCTCGGTGCGATAATCCCTGCATGGTTGCACACACGAAACGCGACGATGCGGTGTTTCTCGACGCCACGGGGCTGCGCTGCCCGATGCCCCTGCTCAAGGCGAAGAAGGCGCTGAACGAGATCGAGCCTGGCACACGGCTGCGCGTGGTGGCGACGGATCCCGGCTCCGTGCGCGATTTCGCCGTGTTCTCCGAGCAGAGCGGCCACGCGCTGCTCGAATCCGCGGAGCAAGACGGCCGCTACACGTATCTCTTGGAGAAGCGCGCCCGCCAGCGCGCTTGAAGCCGTGCGCTTCGTCGAAATCATCGGCGGCTGGGTCAACCGGCACTTCTCCAACGAGGAGGCGATCTTTCTGGTTGCCCTCATCGTCGCCGTCACGCTGGTGGTGCTGACGCTCGGAACGGTGCTTGCGCCGGTGCTGGCGGGGCTGGTGTTCGCGTTCCTCCTGCAAGGGCTGGTGAAGGGCCTCGAGCGCTGGCATGTGCCGCGCATCGTTGCGGTGAGCTTTGCCGTGCTGCTGCTGGTGGGTGCCTTGGTGCTTGTGTCCATTGGCGTGCTGCCCTTGGTGTGGCGGCAGCTTGAGGAATTCGTGGCGGCGTTGCCGGACTTCATCGCCGAGGTGGGATCCGCACTCGCGGAGTTGCCGGAGCGCTACCCGACGGTGTTCCCGCAGGAACGGGTGAACGGCTGGATCGACACCATGAGCAATCAGGTGGCGAACCTCGGCACGACGGTGCTGCAAGCGCTGGTGGCACAGGTGTCGAATGTCTTTCAGATGCTCATTTTTCTCGTGCTTGCGCCCATCTCGGTGTTCTTCTTCCTGAAGGACAGCGACCGCTTGATGGCGGCTCTAGAACGAGCGCTGCCGCCACAGCGGCGGCTGCTGACCCGCGTCGGCCGCGAGATGAACGCCCAGATCGCCAACTACGTGCGCGGCAAGGTGGTGGAGATCGTCATCGTCGGCCTCGCTTCGTACATCACCTTTGTGCTCCTCGGCCTCAACTACGCCGCCTTGCTCGGAGTGGTGGTGGGCCTGTCCGTGCTCGTGCCATTCGTCGGCGCCGCGGTGGTGACCGTGCCGGTGGCCGCGGTGGGACTGTTGCAGCACGGCTGGTCCATCGAACTCGCCTACGTGATGGGCGCCTACGCCGTCATCCAGGCCATCGACGGCAATGTGCTGGTGCCGCTGCTCTTCTCCGAGGCAGTAAACCTGCACCCCATAGCCATCATCGTCGCCGTCCTCGCCTTCGGCGGCATCTGGGGCTTCTGGGGCGTCTTCTTCGCCATCCCGCTAGCCACCCTCATCAAGGCCGTGTACAACGCCTGGCCAAGCAAGGTCGAGGAAGAGGGCGAGCAACCAGCGCCCGAGGAACTCCTCCCATCTGCCGACCCGCCCGAGCCGAACTGACCTTGGCGGGCGGCCGTCCCACCCCCCAACAACGGTCGTGGCGTGCCGACCCAACGCCCATACACCACAATCCCCGAACGAAGCCCTCCCATCACTCCCCTTTCGCGCCAGCGCGGCTTCTACGGCGCTCCTGGCGCGCTCTTGGAGGGCGCGTTGGCAGTTCGTGCGCCGCTTTCTACGGCGTAGCCGGCTAAGTGACCGGAATCACGCTCGTAGCTTTCGGTACCGCGGACCACCCGGCACCCACCAACCCGCCACCTTGCGCACTGCCGGATGCGGATCGTGTTGGTGCGCGCGTTGAACTGCCGCCCGTGCCGCCTCGCTGCGCAACACAGACGGGCCCAGCATCCCGGCCGCCTGCTGACGCACGTTGCGATCGTCGTCGTGCAACAACGCCTCGACCACCATGGGGATGACATCGTCCTCTCCGGGTCGGCAAGTCCCTTCCTTGCAGCGGTCGCAGGCGAGAGCATGGATCGACCACGCGCGCACGCCCGGATGCCAATGATTGACGTTGGCTGCCAGTTCCGGCAGCGCCTGCTCGTCCATGAAGTGATCGAGCACTTGGCAACATGCCATGCGCACCTCGGGGTCCTCGTGCGTGAGCCCGGCCCGCACCGCCGGCGTCGCGGCCCGCCCGGCCGCCATCAACTTGCGCAAGGCCACCTTCCGCCGATGCGGAATGGCCAGCATCTCAACCGCCTCGGCGAGGGTGTTGCCCGACAGATCGACCACGGGACGAGCGCCTGTTCGTGCCATATCAGAGAGCCGTGACGTCAGGAGGCGACTAGCATCGCCCACTGTGCGGCGTTGCGCCAGTCGTAGCGGAAACAGCGAGGACCCTCTGGCCGGGCATCTTGCCCTCGCACACTGACGGATGCGCGAACACGCGATTTCGGTTGATGCCAGTTGTCCGGGTGGCAAGAACCGCTGGACTCGCTGCCAGCATCGCAGGGTGGCGCGACGAGCAGGAGACCTTACCGAGCAGGTCGCACCCGACATCCTGCCAGAGCAGCAGTTCGCGCTAGCGAACTGCCGACGCCCCCTTCAGGGCGCGCCGGCACTGGGCGATCTTGCCCGATCGGCTTGGATGTGTATGATTGTTACACAAGTCAACGGGGTCAAATCGCATGGCACGAGTCCAGTTGGTGATGGGCGACGACGAGCACGTCCGCTTTCGTCAGCAAGCGCAGCTAGAAGGCCTGTCGTTTAGCGCGTGGCTTCGTGCCGCGGCGCAGGAGCGGCTGGACCGTGCGCGTCCGAACCGGCAGTTTCGCTCGTCCGAAGAGCTGTCGGCCTTTTTCTCTCTTTGCGCCGCCGCCGAGGACTCGCGCGATACGGAACCCGACTGGGAACGGCACAAGGCGGCCATCGCGCGATCTCGTCGGATCGGGCTGCCCGAGACGTGATTTTCGTCGACACTAACGTCTTCATGTACGCGGTTGGGCGGCCCCACCGACGGCGTTCCGAGGCACAGGGCTTTTTCACCGACGCGCTGACGCGGCAGCAACCGTTGGCGACTTCAGCAGAGGTCCTGCAGGAACTCGTCCACGCCTACATCCCCGTGGGCAGAGTGGCAACCCTCGAGCGCGCAATGGCACTGGTGGATGGCCAGGCGGTTACCGTGTGGCCGCTCGAGTCGGAAGACGTGACCTTGGCGGCGCAGCTACATCGACGCTTTCCAGACCTCGGCGCCCGCGACCTGTGCCATCTGGCAAGCTGCCGTCGCCGCGGTGTTACCACCATCAAGACTTTCGACATGGCGTTGGCCGCAGCATCCGGCTCGACAGGCCGGTGAACATGGCGGACGCTCGCTCCCCATTTCGATAGCGGCAGCGCTAGAGCGATAGGTAGGCAGGAGCAACAACCCGCCACCGAGACAGTCCCCACACCCAAGAGTCGAGGTCAGGGCATCAGGCCCTGCACCAACGTGTCGATGCGGTAGAGGCCCGTGCGGGCGGTCATGTAGAGCGTGTGGCCGTCGTTGCCGAAGGCCGCGTTGGCCGGCAGTTCGGGTGTTCGGATGGTTCCTAGGTGGTCACCGTCGGGGCTGATGATTACGACGCCGCCCGGGCCGCTCGCCCAGATGTTGCCCAGGGTGTCAACGGCAAAGCCATCGGGCGCCCCCGGATCTTCGCTGGCGGAGAGGTCGAGCAGCACGCGTCCTTCGCCGACGTTGAGATCGTCGGTGAGCGGAAACGCCATCCACACGCGCTCCACATCGGAGTTGGCGACATAGAGCGTTGTCTCGTCAGGAGACAGGCCAATGCCGTTGGGGCGACTCATGACGTCTGACAGGAGCGTCACGCTGCCGTCCGGGTCAAGCCGGTAGATGCCTTGAAATCCGAGTTCACCGGCTTCGGGGCTTGCCAGGCCGTAGGGCGGGTCGGTGAAGAACGCGGCGCCACTCGAGTGGTAGACGATGTCGTTGGGGCTGTTGAGGCGCTTGTCGTCGTAGCGGTCGGCAAGGGTGACCCGGCTGCCGTCGGCTTCGATGCGCGCCACGCGTCGGTTGCCGTGTTCGCACAGGATCAAGCGCCCCTCGAGGTCCAGGGTAAGGCCGTTGGAGCCACCCACGCCGTTGGTTTCGAGTTCGGGGAGGAACACGGGGCTCAGAAACACGCTCGTGCCGTCGGACTCCGACCAGCGGAACACCGTGTCGCCCGGAATGTCGCTGAACAGCAGGTGACCATCGACCGCATCGCCTACCCAGACCGGTCCTTCGATGAACTGGAATCCCTCTGCGACCCGCTCGACGGTGGCGTCGGCGGCCAGCAGCCCGTCGAGCGAGTCGTCGCTCTCCGGAGCGCTTGCCTCGGCCGACGCTGGTGCGTGCGAATCCAGGACGGCGTCGCCCCCGCCACAGGAGACCGCGGTCAACAGCACCATGCAAGCGCAGAATCCGGCAACTTCACGCATGTCAACACTCCTTGGAATCGACGTCTTTGTCGGCGCGGGACGCACTCACTCTAACTTGTGTTGGACAGGAGCCTCGGGTGTCTCGCTCGGCGCATTGTCGCTCCATCAGGCGTTGCCTTGCATCGCATGGAGGAAGCTCGAGCGGAACTGGATGCCCCAGTGGCCGTCTTGCAGGGTTGCGATCCAGAAGGTGTCGAAGCTGTGGTACACGGTTCCGTCGGCGTGGCAGCGGTCGTTGCGGATGGCGATGTGCACCTTGTCCGTGCCGGCGTGCAGCACTTCAAGACTTGCCACGACCGTGTGGTGCCAGCCCTCATCGCGCAGGCGGGGCTCGTTGCGCTGGCAGCCCGCGATGAACGTCTCGGCGCTGTCGATGGTGGTGAACTTGCCGTCTGCGAGGCGGATGTGAGGGTAGTTGAGCGTGTCGGCGTGACGTTCGTGGTCCTGGGCGTTGAAGGAATCGATGAATGCCTCGACTGCCTCAATGCCCCGTTTGGCGCTCTCTTCGTTCATTGGATGTGGCCCTTGCTCTTAAGCCCCGCAGTATGCCGAAAACGGCAGGCGCGGACTCGGTTGCGACTCCGGGTTAGGAGGTCAACTTTGGGGGTGCCTATGTGGGTAGGGGGTCTGTTAGCGTAGGGTTGCAAGTTCGTCGAGTCAGGGAAGAGGGGAAGGGATGCCGCTTCGGGGCAAGCTGGGCTTCAACATGAAGCTCTCGTTCGGGGTCGGGCAGGCTGCGGAGGGGTTCTTTGGTGCCGCTTACGGCACGTTCCTGATCTTCTACTACAACCAAGTGCTTGGGATGCCGGGCACGCTGGCCGGGGCGGCGGTGGGCATCGCGTTGGTGGTGGACGCGTTCACCGATCCGCTGGCCGGGTCACTCTCCGACCACTGGAACTCGCGCCACGGGCGCCGGCACCCCTTCATGTACGCCTCCATCCTGCCGCTGATGCTGTCGTTCTACTTCCTCTTCTTCCCGCTCGTGACGAGCGACCTGGGCCTCTTCGTTTGGCTCGTGGTGTTCTCCAACGCCACGCGCACGTCCATGTCGCTCTATCACGTGCCGCACATTGCCCTCGGCGCGGAGATGAGCGAGGACTACGACGAACGCTCGAAGCTGGTGGGCTACCGGATGTTCTTCGCCAACGTCGGTGTGCTGCTCACGTTTGCCCTCGGCTTCGGCTATTTCTTCCTGCCGACCCCGGAATTCGCGAACGGTCAGCTCAACGCCGCGTCCTATCCGCCCTTTGCCATCCTGCTGGCGGTGCTTATGGGGATCACCATCTTCTGGAGCGGCTGGGGGACGCGTGCCGCCATCCCACACCTGCCCACCGTTCCGGCCGCACCCCGGCTCGGCCTTGGCCGTGTGCTCTTGCGCGTGTTGGTGGACATCGCCGCCGCCATGCGCAGCCGCTCGTTCCGCTGGCTGTTCCTCGGCGTCTTGATTGTGTTCGTGATGGTGGGGGTGAACGGCGGACTCGACCTCTACATCTTCACCTACTTCTGGGAGCTCGACCGCGTTTCGCTCCTCACCGTGATCCTCGCCTATCCCGTGGGCGTGATGCTCGGCTCCTTCTTTTGCCCGGCCTTCTTCAACCGCTTCGGCAAGAAGGCGGGGCTGATGTTCGGCGCCTGTTCGTGGCCGCTGTGGCAGACGCTGCCCATAGTCGCGCGGCTGCTCGACTGGTTCCCGGAGAACGGCGATCCCATGCTGGTGGTGCTGCTGGTGGCCATCAAGGTCGTGCAGGGTGCCTGCACCGTGCAGGCCAACGTTGCCTTCGGCTCGATGGTGGCGGACATCGTGGACGAGCACGAGTACGAAACCGGCCACCGCCAGGAGGGCATCTTCTTCGCCGCCAGCTCGTTCTCCGCCAAGGCCACCTCCGGCATCGGCAACGTCATCGCCGGCATCGCCCTCGACATCATCTCCTGGCCGCGTGGGGCACACATCCGCACCGCTGCCGATGTGCCGCCCGAGACGCTGGTGAACCTAGGGCTGGTATATGGCCCCATCGTCGCGGCGTTCGGCTTCGTGTCTGTGTGGTGCTACACGCATTATCGGCTGACACGGGAGCGGCACGCGGAAATCCTCGACGTGCTCGCCGAGAGACGAGCAGGGGCCCCGACCCAGGCGCTAGCCGCAAGCCCGGCCGGGTCGGGATGAGGGTGGTTGCATGAGCCCAAGGGTACTGGCGCTTGCGTTGGCCGCAGTAGTCGCCACGCCACTTGCGGCCGAGGTCACCGTGGTGGACGAGCGAGGCTTCGTCTCCGAGCACGAACTGCACATTGCGGCGCCGCCGGATCGCGCCTTCACAGCGCTCGTCGACGAGATTGGGGCGTGGTGGGACCCCGCGCACACCTATTGGGGAGATAGCTCGCGACTCACGTTCGAATGCGGGTTCGACCTCGCGCTCTGTGAGGACTCGGAGGATGGCGAGGGCTTTGCGCGGCACATGACGGTGGATTCGGTTCGCCCAGGGGAGAGCCTCGTCCTGAGCGGCGGCCTCGGCCCGCTGCAGCCACTTGGCGTCGCCGCCAGCATGTCCTTTCGCCTGCGCGCCGCAGAGCAAGGCACCCGCCTCGACTACCGCTACATTGTCAACGGTCGCGACCTCGAGCAACTCGCCGAGCCGGTGGATCGCGTGCAAGGCGAGCAGCTCGCCCGCCTCAAGCGCTATGTCGAGACCGGCAACCCGGAGCCGGCGAGCGACTGATTGCCTATCGGAAGCTGCCCGTCTCTGGTAGGTTATGCCGCTTTTGCGGCGTCGGTTGGCGGCTAAGCGCGAACCTGCAAGGCAAGACCACTCGCGCCCGCAAGGGTGCGCAATCGCTCAAGGGGAGTTTCATGGGTACTGTTTCGGGCGCGGCTCTGATGGCGCGCAGCCTCAAGACGCAGGGCGTCGACTACATGTTCGGAATCGTCGGCTTCCCGGTCCAGGGCGTTGCTGCCGAGGCGCAGAAGGCCGGCATCACCTACATCGGCATGCGCAACGAGCAGGCGGCGAGCTATGCCGCACACGCCGCCGGCTACCTCACCGGCCGCCCGCAGGCGTGCCTGACGGTGTCTGGCCCCGGCGTCATTCATGCCTTCGCCGGCCTTGCCAATGCCAAGGAGAACTGCTGGCCGATGATCCTGATCGGCGGTGCTTCACCGGTGTACCAGAACGGCATGGGGGCGTTTCAGGAGGAGCGCCAGACCGAGCTCGCGGCACCCTACTGCAAGTTTGCGCACGACATCGAGCATGCGTCGCGCATCCCCTTCTATGTCAACAAGGCCGTGCGGCACTCGATCTACGGGCGGCCGGGGCCGGTCTATCTCGACTTCCCGGACGACATCATCCGGGCCGAGGTGGACGAGGACGAAATCGTCGATGCGCCTCGGGTGCCGGAGCCGCCGCGCACGCTGGCCGACCCGGAAGCGGTGGAAGCGACGCTGAATGCGCTCGAGTCTGCCGAGCGGCCGCTCGTCGTGGTGGGCAAGGGCATGGCCTGGTCCCGCGCCGAGGACGAAGTGCGCGAGTTCATCGAGCGAACGCAACTGCCGTTCCTCAACTCGCCCATGGGCAAAGGCACGATGCCGGACGATGATCCGCTTTCGGTGGGTGCCGCCCGCAGCACGGCGCTCCGCGAAGCGGACCTTGTGGTGCTGCTTGGCGCCAGGCTCAACTGGATCATGCACTTCGGCCTGCCGCCGCGCTTCAACAAGGACGTGCGTGTCATCCAGCTCGACATCCAGCCTGAGGAGATTGGCTCCAACGTTGAGGTGGACACGGCGCTGGTGGGCGACGGCAAGGCGGTTGTGGGACAGCTCAACCGCGCCCTCGACAACCGCCAGTGGTTCTATCCGGCAGAGACCGAGTGGCGCGACACCTTGAAGGCGAAGGCCGAAGCGAACCTCAAGGCGGTGCAGCCGATGATCGAAGACGATGCGGCACCGACGAACTACTACCGCGCCTTCCGCGACATCGTGGACTGGATGCCGGACGACGCCATCATCATCGGCGAGGGCGCCAACACGATGGACATCGGCCGCACGCA
>VXPR01000169.1:3761-10101 GCA_009839405.1 Gammaproteobacteria bacterium | reverse complement strand
GGCTCGGTAGCGCCCTGGCGCCTCGGCGTCGATCTTCCGTGCCAGCCGCGCGAGGCGGCGCCGAGACGTCTTGTGGTAGTCCCGTCCCCGCGCGTATTGAGCGACGTAGGCACTGCCGTCGTTGGTCGGCAGATCGGTCGCGGCCGGCGGAGGGGAGCCGAGATAGTCCATGCGCGCGGAAATGACGCACACCGTGGCAGGTTCCAACGCGGCTGGAACGAGACGCTTGTCGAGATTGCGCTTGAGGTATTCCATCTCGCCGTGAAAGCGCTGCGCCAGCCAGCGGCGGACCACCGGCGCATAGGCGGAAAGATCGACATCGGCAAAACCCACCTCGGCGAAGCCGAGTTCCTTCGCCCAAGTCTCGATTTGCGCGACGAGCCCTTCCGTGTCCATGCCCGATCCCGGCCCCATCCGCGTTGCACGATACAGGTCGATGCCCGTCCGCGCCCGTGGGTCAGGTACGCATACGCGGCTGCCTATAATCCCGGCCATGCGTGGCGAAAAGGGCGGCGGGGCCGCTGTACATGCTTCCGCAGGGCCAAGACCTGCTAGCATGATTTCGCAAGCGCCGGTCCCATTCGGTGCGCTGCGCGAACAGCAGGCGACGCCATGAGCACAAGTCTCACCGTCAGAGACATCGATCCTGCCGACAAGTCTTGGCTGAGACGCGAGGCGCGAGATGTCGGCGTGTCCATGGAGGAACTCGTGCGCCGCCTGATTCACGCGGAACGTAACAAAACCGAGGGCCGCGCCAAGCCGTCCGAAGCCTTTGCGCGTCATTTCGGCGAGCGGCACGGCGATGAGTTGCCGACGCGGGCACGTTACCGCCACAACCCGCCGTCGTTCACCGAAGACAACGCTTAAGTGACGGGCCTCTTCGCTTGGTTGATCGATGCAAACATCGTCTCGAAGTGGTCAACCCGTGGACTGTTCTACGAACATGACCGTGGAATCCGAAGCGCCCTCGTGGCCCAGGGTCTATAGCGGGAGCGAGACACGGGCCTTGGACCGGCGTGCCATCGACGATTGCGGGATTGCCGGCTTCGTGCTCATGCATCGGGCCGGGGTGGCGGCGTTTCGGCATCTGCGGCAGCGGTGGCCCGAGGCTCGGCGGGTTACCGTCGTTTGCGGCGCTGGAAACAACGCCGGTGATGGCTACATCGTCGCCGGGGCGGCGGCAGATGCAGGGCTCGGTGTGCAGTTGGTGCAGGTGGGTGACCCGGCGCGGATTGCCGGTGATGCCAGCAAGGCGCTCGAGTTCGCTCGGGAGCGGCTTGCAGACCCCGAGCTCGCCGCGATGGCCTCGGCCTCTTGGCAGGCGGATGGGGATGTGGTCGTGGATGCCTTGCTGGGCACCGGCGCCAAGGGTGAAGTTCGGCCAGCATTCCAGCGCGCCATCGAGCAAGTGAAAGCAAGCGGGCTACCGGTGCTTGCGCTCGATCTGCCGAGCGGCATCGACGCCGACAGCGGCGCGGCGCTCATGCCGGAACCCGTGCGAGCCGATCTCACCGTCACCTTCGTCGCACCCAAGTTGGGGTTGGTCACCGGCGTCGGGGTGGACTATGTGGGCGAGGTGCGGCTCGAAACGTTGGATATCCCCGAGGAAGTCCACGCAAATGCCGGCGGGGTGCCGGTGCTCGACGGCTGGACGCTCCGCCGGCTGCAGCGCAACGCTAGCGCACACAAGGGCCAATTCGGCCGTCTGCTGATCCTCGGCGGCGATGTGGGCATGGGCGGGGCCGTGATCCTCGCTGGCGGCGCAGCGCTCCGCGCCGGTGCCGGGCTCGTCACCATCGGGTCAGCCGAAGCAAACCGAGCGCCGATCCTCGCCCGCTATCCGGAACTGATGGCGAGGGCCGTGGAAGCCGCCGACGTAGCGGACCTCATGCAGCAGGCAGATGCCGTCGTTGTCGGGCCGGGTCTCGGCCAGAGCGCCTGGGGAACGGCCATCTGTCAGGCGGCGCTGGCAGCCGCTCGCGAGCACCCGACGCCTCTCCTCATCGATGCGGATGCGCTCAATTGCATCGCCAGGCTCGAGCTTGCCGTGCCGCCCCGCAGCTTCCTCACTCCGCACCCGGGCGAGGCGGGACGCTTGCTGGGTCTCTCAGCCGGGCAAGTGCAGGCGCAGCGGCCCGATGTGGCGCTGCGACTATCCTGCTTGGGCGGGGGCTGCGTTGCCGCGCTCAAGGGAGCTGGCACGTTGATCGCCGAGGCCGGTCAACTAGCTGGCATCTGCCTCGGCGGCAACCCACGCATGGCGACGCCAGGCAGCGGCGATGTGCTTTCGGGCATCGGCGGGGCATTGCTCGCGCAAGGCCTCGCGTCGGTCGATGCAGCCAAGCTCGCGGTGTGGCTGCACGCCCGAGCAGGGGACGAGGCTGCGCTCAAGACCGAATCGGCGCTGCTGGCATCCGACATCATCGACAGCATCCGGCTCACGCCATGAACGAGTATCTGCAAGACGAGGCCGCCACGCTCCGGTTCGGCGCAAGGCTCACAGAGCTTGCGCTCACCGAAGAGCTTGTAACGCTG
The DNA here is from genome assembly GCA_009839405.1 of Gammaproteobacteria bacterium. Lineage (GTDB taxonomy): Bacteria > Pseudomonadota > Gammaproteobacteria > Pseudomonadales > Azotimanducaceae > VXYL01. The sequence continues at coordinate 7,566 of VXPR01000169.1, read as the reverse complement.
CGCGGCGAGCTGGGCACGGGCAAGACCACCCTCGTGCGCGGGTTTCTTGCCGCGTTGGGCCATTCCGGCTCCGTGCGCAGCCCCACCTACACGCTTGTCGAACCGTATGACCTAGCCGGGCAGCGGATATATCATCTTGACTTCTATCGGATTGCAGACCCGCGCGAATTGACGTACCTCGGCTTCGACGACTTGATCGCGGAACCGGCCATCAAGCTCGTGGAATGGCCGGAAATGGCTGGTGACAAGATGCCGGCGGCGGCGGTGGAGATCGTCCTCAGCAGCGAAGGGGAGGGCCGGCGCGTTGTGTTGCGCGACCTGCGGTAGGGAGGCTCTGATCGTAGGTGACGGGCCTTTTGCGCCTTCGCCGTGGCGAGCCCGTCCCGTAAGTAGAAAGGCGCAACGGGATCATTGGGTTGCACGATCTGTTCCATGTGAGTTCCCACCCCGGCGGGAACGCCGGGCCGCTGGCGCACAAGGAACCGACACCGCCGCGTCTGCACGGGCCCCTTGGGGCGAGGGCATCCTGCCGACGCGCCTAAGGGCGCGCCGCAACGGCGCCGCAAGGCGCGTCTATGCAACTGCATTTCCTGCCAACCTGCGCGCCTTCGGCGCGTGCGAGGGCAGGATGCCCTCGCCCCAAGGGGCCTCGCTTCGAATCAAATCCTCAAACCACCAACGTGCTGCGAGATCTGTTCCATGCAAGGGAGGGCGTTTCGCGCTCCGTCCAAAAATCCTGCGGCCGTTCGCAATGCGCTCCATCGCGCTGCTGTCGATGTGCTTCGCGGCCATCTCCGCCTCGGCTGCCAACGAACTCGTGGATGTCCGCAGCCACGACGGCCCCGAGTCCACCCGGGTAGTCCTCGACACCAAGGCCCAGGTCGAATATCGCACCTTCGTTCTCGACAAGCCCGACCGGATCGTCTTCGATCTCATGGGCGTTCGGGCGGCGCGGTCGTTCACGCCGCCCACGGTAAAGAGCGGCATCGTTCGGCGCATCCGTGCCGGCGTCAACCGGCCAGGAGTGCTGCGCGTCGTCATCGATCTCGAGCGCACGGTTGCGGTCAGTCACTTCCGACTCGAACCGGTCGGACCATACGGCCATCGGCTGGTCATCGACCTCGAACCGGACGAGCCGGTGCGCCGCCCGTTGCGGGCGCCGGTGGTGTCGCCGCCGGAAGGACAGCGGGACATCATGGTGGCGATCGACGCGGGTCATGGCGGCGAGGATCCCGGTGCGATCGGCGTCGGCGGCATCTACGAAAAACGCGTCGTGCTTGCCATCGCCCAGAAAATCAAGCAGCGGCTCGACGCCGCGAAAGGCTTCGCCGGCGTCCTCACCCGCGAGGGCGACTACGGCCTGCGGCTGCGCAAGCGCACGGAACTCGCCCGCCAGATGCCGGCAGACATCTTCGTCTCCATCCATGCCGACGCCTTCAAGAACAACCGCGCTCGCGGCGCATCGGTGTATGCACTATCACAGCGGGGCGCCTCGAGCGAGACGGCACGGTGGCTGGCGGAGAGCGAGAATCGTTCCGACCTCATCGGCGGCTTCGGCCCGGTCACGCTCGAGGGCCGCTCAAGCGACCTGCAAGAGGTGCTGGTGGACATGTCCATGAAAGCCAACCTCGGCCGTAGCCTGGAACTCGGTGAAGCCATCCGCCGCGAAATGGCCACCGTCGCCCGGATGCACAAGAAGCGTGTGGAGCAAGCGGGATTTGCCGTTCTCAAGTCCCCAGACGTGCCCTCCGTGCTGGTGGAGACCGGATTCATCTCCAACGCCGGCGAGGCGCGACTGCTGGCAAGCCCGGCGCACCAACGCAAGCTCGCAGACGCCATCGCCCTCGGCATCCAGAACTGGGCCTACGCCGACCCACCCGCCGGCACCATGGTGGCCACCATCGCCGGAGAAATGCTGCGCCACACGGTGCGCAGCGGCGAGACCATTTCCCACATCGCCCAGCGCTATGCCGTGACGGTGAGCGACATCCGCGGCGCCAACAACGTTCCCGGCGACCGCATCTACATCGGTCAGCTCCTTCTTATCCCGCGCACGGCCGGCGGTTGAACACCGAAGCCGCCGCGGCCACGCCCGCCCGCATTCGGCGTCTCCCGGACGCGGTGGCAGATCAAATCGCCGCCGGCGAGGTGGTCGAGCGTCCCGCCTCCATCGTCAAGGAACTCATCGAGAACAGCATCGATGCCGGCGCGGGCTCGGTTGCCATCGAAATCGAACGCGGCGGCGTCCAGCGCATCTCGGTGCGCGACGACGGCTGCGGCATCGCCAAGGACGAACTGCGTCTAGCCGTCACCCGGCACGCCACCAGCAAGATCGAGCGAGCCGATGACCTCGAAGGGATAACCACACTCGGATTTCGCGGCGAGGCCCTCGCCAGCGCCGCAGCGGTAGCCATGCTCACCATCGTCTCGCGACGCTTGGGCGAACGCTCCGCTTGGAGCATCGAAATCCACGGCTCCACCGAGCAGCGCCACGCCCCGGCGGCACATCCACCCGGTACCACGGTGGAAATCCGCGAGCTCTTCTTCAACACCCCGGCGCGGCGCAAATTCCTGAAGACGGAACGCACAGAGTCGCTGCACATCGCCGAAGCCGTTCGACGCACGGCGCTGGCCAACCCCGGCATCGGCTTTCGCCTGTCGCAGTCTGGACGGACAGTGGAGGACTACCCGGTCTCGGAGTCGCTCGCGGAGCGAATGGAGCGCGTGCTCGGCAACGGCTTTGCCGAGCGTTCCGTGCCCATTGACGAGGGGGTGCCGGGGCTCCGGCTATGGGGCCGGGTGAGCCTGCCCACGCACTCCCACAGCCGGACGAACCGCCAGTTCTTCTTCGTCAACGGTCGCCCAGTGCGGGATCGACTGGCCGGACACGCGGTGCGCCAGGCCTATCGCGATGTGATGTTCCACGGTCGCCACCCGATCTTCGCGCTGCATCTTGACCTTGATCCGGACCTCGTCGATGTCAACGTGCATCCGCGCAAGGAGGAAGTGCGCTTCCGCGACGAACGCCGGGTGCATGACTTCCTCTTCGGCAAGCTGGCGCGGGTGCTGCGCGACCTGCGTCCGGGCGACGCGGCACGGCCTGACTCTGCGCTGGCAGCCGCCGCAACAATGCTGCAGGGTGCCGAGGGTTCGGCAGCACTACTCGCAACGCCCACGCATGGCCAGGGGTCGCCGCACCGCTCGCTGGGGGAACTAGATGCAGGACGAGTGGGGGGTCCAGCCGACTACGCGACGCTGGCGAGGCTGTTCGAGCGCTCCCGCGACCCGGCAACAACCTCGCCCAATGAACTGCGGGATGCCGTAGAGCTCCCGCCGCCGACACCAGGCGGCGTGCCGCCGCTCGGCTTCGCGGTGGCGCAACTGCATGGCGTGTATGTGCTGGCGCAGAACGCCGATGGCCTCGTCATCGTCGACATGCACGCGGCGCACGAACGCATCACCTACGAGAAGATGAAGGCGAGCCTCATCGACACCGATTCGGTGCCGCGCCAGCGCCTGCTAACCCCTGTCGCCTTGGACTTGCCGGCCGCGGAGGCGGATTTCGTGGAAGCAAACTCGGCGCGGTTCGAGGCGCTCGGTGTGGCGGTGGAGCGCTCCGGCCCCTGCAGCGTCACGGTGCGCGAAGTGCCGGCGCTGCTGGCGGGGGCCAACGTCGAGGGACTGGCTCGCGACATGATCGAGGAACTTGCCGACACCGAAACCACCACGGTCGCCAGGGAACGGCAAGAGCGTGCCCTCGCCAGCGCAGCCTGCCACGCCTCGGTGCGCGCCGGCCGTCGGCTCT
>VXPR01000169.1:0-3751 GCA_009839405.1 Gammaproteobacteria bacterium | reverse complement strand
CCCCCTCCTTTATTTTCTCATGACTCCACCTCCAAGCCCCTATTCATCTATTTCTGGTGGGCTCGGATTTTTTATTAGTATACCCTTGCTGCGCGAAATGGAAGTCACGGACAACGCCGGTCAATGCAACCACGGCCGCCCCACCTTCGTGACGCTGCCGATGCAGGCCCTCGACGCGATGTTCCAGCGCGGACGTTGAGCGGAGCGTCCCACCGACACAGGCGTCAGGTCGTTTGCCTGATGGGACCCACGGCCGCCGGCAAGACGGCGGCCGCGATCCGCCTCGCCGAGACGTTCGAGCAGCGCGGGGTTGATCTCGTCAGCGTAGACTCGGCGATGGTCTTTCGCGGCATGGACATCGGCACCGCCAAGCCCGAAACCGACATCTTGCGCCGCTTTCCCCACGCGCTCATCGACGTTCGCGACCCCACAGAGACGTTTTCCGTAGCCGATTTCCTCGAGGCCGCCGACACCGTGGTGGCAGAGTCCCTCGAGGCCGGACGCATTCCCCTGCTAGTCGGTGGCACGATGCTGTACTTTCGCGCCTTCAAGCAGGGCCTCGCGCCGATGCCGCCGGCCGACCCGGCGGTGCGGGCCGACATCGTCGCGCGGGCATGCGAGTTGGGCTGGCCGGCGCTGCATGGCGAACTCGCGGCACGGGACCCGGCGGCGGCGGCCGGCATGGATCCCAGCAACGGCCGCCGCATCGAGCGCGCCCTCGAGGTGCTGACGCTGACCGGACGCTCGATCACCGAGTTCTGGCACCAACCCAGCCCGGGTGCGGGCGACCGACTAGGTTGTGAACTCGTGGAAGTCTGCCTGACGCCCGAGCCCCGCACTATCCTTCACCAGCGCATCGCAGCGCGCCTCGACGCCATGCTCGCAGCCGGGTTCGTGGACGAGGTGCGGGCGCTGCGCCGCATCCCCAATCTCGGGGCAGCGGCACAATCCATGCGAGCGGTTGGCTACCGACAGGTGTGGCAACACCTCGACGGCGAGTTCGAGCGCGGAGAACTGGCCGGGCGAATCGCCGCCGCCACGCGCCAACTGGCGAGGCGCCAGCTCACTTGGCTGCGCGGCTGGGGCGACGTCGCGGCGACCGTCAACACCCCCGACGAAGCCGTGCGCGCGACGGCGGCACTGCTTGCGTAGCGCTCTCGTGGGGGCGCAGTATGATTTGCGTGGCCAAATTTCGAGGCAGCGGTACTCAGCGCCCGTAGCTCAATTGGATAGAGCACCAGGCTTCTAACCTGGGGGTTCGGGGTTCGACTCCCTGCGGGCGCGCCAAGTTCAGTTGCGAGCCGGCGCCGCAGAAGACGGCGCTGGCTCCTAGGCCAAGGGCGAGCGAATGCCAGGCAAGAAGCTCGGCAATTCGCCGGCGAACTGCTGGACGCACCCAGGGTGCGCTGACTGATTGGGGATTGCATGGAGGTCAAGGCGGAACGGATCGGGACGACGCTCGTGCTTGCGCCGGTCGGCCACATTGAGACAGTCGGCGCTGGTGAATTCCAGCGCTACATCAACGAGGAAATCGAAAGCACCGACGAGAAGGTGATCCTCGACATGGCCGGCGTGCCGACGGTTTCGAGTGCTGCCTTGCGGGGCGTGCTGCTCGCCGCAAGGCAGGCAGAGGACCGCGGTGTGGCGCTGACGATCTGCTCCCTGACGCCACCGGTGCGCGAGGTGTTCAAGATGGTTGGCTTCGACCGCCTTTTCACCGTCACGGACTCCCGAGACGCCGCATTGATCGGTTGACCCTTCACCAAGCCGACCCAACCACGCCCACCCAGCCAACCCGCAAGACCCCACCATCGCTTGAAAAACGCAAGCTAGCTCGCCATAGTCGAACCCCGGAGCCACAAAGCCGCTCGCCTGGGGGCGCGCCACGATGTCGAAGCGTCATTCCCTTCAGGAACCCTTCTTGAACGCGCTGCGTCGGGAACGGGTTCCGGTTTCCATCTATCTTGTCAACGGGATCAAGTTGCAGGGGCAAATCGACGCCTTCGACCAGTTCGTCGTGATGCTGCGCAATTCCGTCAGCCAGATGATCTACAAGCACGCCATCTCCACCGTCGTGCCGGCACGCAACGTGCGCCTGCCGATGGACGACGAGGAAGGCGACGAGCAAGACGATGCCGCCGCATCGGGTGCCGACGAGGCGGAAGACGCCGAATCCTGGTCCTGAGGCAGCCGCTCGATAGGCCAGCAGTTCCCTAATGAACTGCCAACGTGCCCGCTAGGGCACGCGAACGGGCCCGCTAGGGCACGCAAGGACACGATATCTTGGAAAGCTTGTTTGAACGACCGGCCCCCGGCAATCGTGCGCTCTTGGCGCACCTTCGCCTTGGTGGGCCATCGCGATCCTCTCGCGAAGAGGACGACTTGCGGCTCGCGGAGTTCCGCGAACTCGTCACGTCGGCCGCTCTGGTCTGTGCCGGCACCGTCGTCGGCAGCCGCGAGCGGCCGCATCCACGCTGGTTCGTCGGCGCCGGCAAGGTGGACGAGATGCAAGAGGCCATCGCCGTCTCCGAAGCCGATCTCGTCATCTTCAACCACGAACTCACGGCAATCCAGCAGCGCAATCTCGAGACGCGCCTCGAGAAGCGGGTGATGACCCGCACCGAACTCATCCTGCACATCTTCGCGGACCGCGCGCGCACCGGCGAAGGCCAGCTTCAGGTGGAACTGGCACAGCTAACGCACGCACAGACGCGACTCATCCGCGGCTGGACCCACCTCGACCGGCAGAAGGGCGGTGTCAACCTGCGCGGTGCTGGCGAAACGCAGCTCGAAATGGACCAGCGCATGCTGGCCGGGCGGGTGCGCTACGTGCGCGATCGGCTGGAGCGCGTCCATCGCCAGCGTGCCCAAAGCCGGCGGCGACGCAACCGAGCGCGCATCCCGACGGTGGCGCTGGCGGGCTACACCAACGCCGGCAAGTCCACTCTGTTCAACGCCCTCACCGCCGATGGCGTTCACGCCGCCGACCAGATGTTCGCGACGCTCGATCCCACCATGCGGCGCTGGCAGGTGGGCCCCGGCGCGGAGGTGGTGCTGGCTGACACCGTGGGCTTCATCCGCGAATTGCCGGTGACGCTGGTGGATGCCTTCAAGGCGACGCTTGAGGAGATTGCCGAAGCGGACCTAATCCTGCACGTCATCGACGCCTCGTCGCCGGACGCGGGCTTGGCCGAGGAAGTTCGCCGGGTGCTTGCGGAAATCGGCGCGGCCGACACTCCCACCATCGAAGTGTTCAACAAGGTCGATCTGCTCGAAGGCGAAGCCCATTGCCTGGGTGGGCTGTCGGTGAGCGCCATCGAAGGCACGGGCGTCGAGGAACTGCGCGACACGGTGGCGGGCCGGCTCGGCCTCGACGCGAAGGAGGTCACCGTGCATCTCGGCCCGGAAGCCGGAAAGGTGCGCTCCTGGCTCTACGACCACGGTGCCGTGGAAGAGGAAACCATCGGCGACGATGGCACCGCAACCCTCCACGTCCGTCTGGACGCCGCCCACGTCGGCGAACTCCGGCAACTAGCGCCGGAGGCGATGGCGCGCTAGGAGCCTGCGCCGTAGAAAAAACGGCGCGGGCTCCTAGCCGGAGTTGCGAGCGAATGCGAGCCCGAAGGCCAGCAGTTCGCATTAGCGAACTGCCGACGCGCCCGTCAGGGCGCGCTGGCGCATGCGCAAGGCGGGTCGTCGGAGGGAAGGCATTCTGCCTTCCCTGCGCACCGTCAGGTGCGCCGAGCGCGAG
>VXPR01000047.1:7271-10147 GCA_009839405.1 Gammaproteobacteria bacterium | reverse complement strand
CCAAGCTCTGGCAGAAGCGCAAGTACGACGCCGGCTGGGCCTGCATCCGCTGGCCCGAGGAGTACGGCGGACGCGGCGCATCGGCCATCGAGCAGGTGATCTGGAACCAGGAGGAGGGCAAGTTCTCGACGCCCGGCGGGGTGTTCGGCATCGGCCAGGGCATGGCCGCGCCGACCATGATGGCGTGGGCGCGGGAGGAACACAAACGCAAGCACCTGCCGCCGTTGGCCTCCGGCGAGCACATCTGGTGCCAGCTCTTTAGCGAGCCGGCCGGCGGTTCCGACCTCGCGGCGCTGCGCACCCGCGCCGAGAAGGACGGCGACGAGTGGGTCATCAACGGCCAGAAGATCTGGACGTCCGGTGCCCACTACAGCGATTACGGCATCCTCGTGGTGCGAACCGACCCCACCGTGCCGAAGCACAAGGGTCTTTCGTACTTCTTCCTCGACATGAAGTCCCCCGGCGTCGACATCCGCCCGATCAAGCAGATTTCCGGCGGCGCCAACTTCAACGAGGTCTACTTCAACGACGTGCGCATCCCGGACGACCAGCGCTTGGGAGAAGTGGGCCAGGGCTGGCAGGTGGCCATCACCACGTTGATGAACGAGCGCTTCGCCATCGGCGGCGGCGGGGGCGTCGGCTTCCGGCAGGTGTTCGACCTTGCCAAGCGGGTGGAGATCGACGGCGAACCGGCCATCCGCGACCGCCATGTGCGCTCGCAACTCGCAACTTGGTATGCCCAGGAGGCTGGGCTCCGCTTCACCGGCTATCGCTCCATGTCTGCACTGTCCCGCGGCGACATCCCAGGCCCCGAGAACTCCATCGGCAAGCTGGTGGGCGCCTCCAAGACCCAGGACATGACCTCGTTTGCCATGGATTTGATGGAGCTTTCCGGCGCCGTTACGGACCCGGACTACGCCGAACGCCACGGCCTCTTCCAAAACGCCTACATGGGCTCTCCCGGCGGCCGCATCGCTGGCGGCAGCGACGAAATCATGCTCAACATCCTCGCCGAACGCGTCCTCGGAATGCCCCAGGACGTGCGCCTGGACAAGGGCATCCCATTCAACGAGGTGCCGACCGGAGCGAATTAAAGGCAGCGCTTCGCAGCGCGGTGGGAGCGCCCCAAGGGGAGGTGAAAATGGCCGACCAGTTCAGTGGCGGTTGCCGGTGTGGGAAGGTGCGCTACGACTGCTTGGCGGCGCCGATGTTCGTCGGGCACTGCCATTGCCGCGATTGCCAATACGCATCTGGCGGCGCGTATTCCACCATCGTCGGCGTGCCCACCGACGCGCTGAGCCTCTCGGGTGAACTGAACGGCTTCACCGTCGACACCGACAGTGGCAATCAGGTGACGCGCAAGTTCTGCCCCACCTGCGGCTCGCCTATCCTCTCCGAACTCTCGGCGAACGCCGCCATGACGGTGCTGAAAGCTGCAACGCTGGATGATCCGGGTTGGCTGAAGCCTGCGGTTCACATCTGGACCGCGAGCGGCCAGCCTTGGGCCGAAACCTCCGCTGGGGTACCGAAGTTCGACCGCAATCCCGGCTAGCGCGCCCTAACGGGCGCGTTGGCAGTTCGCTGCGCGAACTGCTGGCCTGCGTGCTCGCATTCGCTCGCAGCTACGGCTAGCAGCCTGCCGTAGGGAACGGGCTTACTCCATCCCCTGCGAACCATTCCTGCCGCGTGAGTTACTTGGCTTCTTCGGAAGGTCGGCTCGCGGCGACCCTGATCGAAGCCATAAACCGTTTGGTGGTATGTTTGTTCCGTTGCATCGAGCGCATGGGGAAGGGGCATGGCTTTCGATCTCTTGATACGCAACGGCACCGTCATCGACGGTTCCGGGACGCCGCGCTATCGCGCCGATGTGGGCGTGCGGGACGGCAAGGTCGCCTTCGTCGGACGTGCCAATGAGAGCGCCAAGGAGACCATCGACGCCGAAGGGCACATCGTCTCGCCCGGATTCGTGGACGGCCACACCCACATGGATGCGCAGGTGTTCTGGGACCCCATCGGCTCGTGTTCGTGCTACCACGGCGTCACCAGCGTGGTGATGGGAAACTGCGGCTTCACGCTGGCACCCTGCCGCGAGTCCGAAGCCGACCTCGTGTTCCGCAATCTCGAACGCGCCGAGGACATCTCCCGCGAGGCGATGCTGGCCGGAATCAACTGGCGCTGGGAGACCTATCCCGAGTATCTGGACGTGCTCGATGCGCTGCCGAAGGGCATCAACTACGCCGGCTACATGGGCCACTCCGCCCTACGCACCTACGTGATGGGCCAGCGCGCCTTCGAGGAGGAGGCGAGCGAAGACGAAATCCGCACCATGGCGAATCTCGCACAGGAAGCGGTTCGTGCCGGAGCGATGGGCTTCACCACCTCACGCTCCCCCAACCACGAGACCTCCGACCGTCGCCCGGTGGCCAGTCGGCAGGCCTCTTGGCAGGAAGTGCGCGCCATCGTCGACGCCGTGGGCGAGACCGGCGCCGGCATGTTCGAGATCGCCGGCGAAGCCGTAGGCCGCGACCCGGAGCGCATCCGCGAGTATCACGACCGCCTCAAGGCGCTGGCCGTGGAATCCGGCGTGCCCATCACCTGGGGCATGTTTGCGAGCCGCAAGGCACCGGAAGTGTGGCGGCGCTACTTCGCGCTTCTCGACGAGGTGGCCGAAGCGGGCGGGCGCATGTTCGCGCAGGTGCATTCCCGCTCCCTCAACGTGCTGTTCTCGTTCGAGGCGCACCTGCCATTTGATAGTTGGGACGTTTGGCGGGACCTGCGTCGGCTTTCCATCGAGGAACAGCGTGCACAACTCAACGACCCGGCGCTTCGAGCCAAACTCGTTGACATCATCAGCCAGCCCAGCGAGCGGCACAGGG
>VXPR01000047.1:0-7261 GCA_009839405.1 Gammaproteobacteria bacterium | reverse complement strand
GGCATTCCTCGACCTCGCCGTGGAAGGCGACCTCAAGACGTTGTTCCGAATGCCCATCAACAACGAGAACGACGCCGACGTGATCGAGATGATGAAGCACCCCCGCTCGGTGGTGACCTTCTCCGACTCCGGCGCCCACGTCTCGCAGATCATGGACAGCTCGCTGCAAACCAACATCTTCAGCCAGTGGGTGCGCGAGCGCGAGGCGCTTTCCCTGGAGGAAGCGGTGCGCATGGTCACCTTCGACACGGCGAGCCACTGGGGCCTCAACGATCGGGGCCTCCTGCGTCCCGGCCTCGCCGCCGACATCACGATCTTCGACCCCGACGCCATCGCCCCCAACATGCCCGAGGTGGTGCATGACCTGCCGGCCGGTGCCACGCGCCTCAAGCAAACGGCGCAAGGCATCCTCGCGACGGTAGTGAACGGCGAAGTGATGCTCAAGCAGAACGAGCACACCGGCGCCGCGCCGGGACGCTTGCTGCGGGGCCGCGCCTACTCTTCGTAGGGGACGGGCTTGTCCCGTCCCGTGTTGAGGGTTTCCGAGGACTTGGCACGGGACGGACAAGCCAGGCCCTTACCAAACAGGAGCCTTCGCTCCAAGGCCCGCGACCTAACCAGAACCCAACCCGGAGGAACACCGTGACCTACAACAACGTCATCTACGAGACCGACGACCGCCTTGCCTACATCACCCTCAACCGCCCGGAGAAGCTCAACCCCCTGAGCCACGCCCTGCGCGGTGAGGTCTATGACGCCATGCGTATGGCAGAAGCCGATCCCGCCATCGGCGTCATCATCTTGAAGGGTGCCGGGCGCGCGTTCTCGGCTGGCTACGACCTCGCGCCGAACCCGGACGAGACCAGCGACTACGTGAGCGATCGCTCCGGGATGCCCGACACCGGCTCCACCCACCCGCAGCACTACGACTGGTCGCGCCACGCCCTGATGGGGCACTGGCTGATCTGGGAACTGGCCAAGCCCGTCATCTGCCAAATCCACGGCTATTGCCTGGCCGGCGGCACCGAGCTCGCTTCCATGTGCGATCTGCGCATCGTTGCCGAAGACGCCCGCATCGGCTACCCGCCGGTGCGCGCGATGGGCACCATGGACATGATGTGGGCGCCGTGGTTCCTGCCGCCGGTGAAGGCCCGGGAGTTCGCCTATACGGGCGACTGGTTCAGCGGCGAGGAGATGGCGCAATACGGCTGGGCCAACTACGCCCTGCCGAAGGAAGACTTGGACGAGTTCGTCGAGAAGTTCGCCCGCCGCATGGGCCACATCGACAACGACCAGCTCAACTACAACAAGCGTGCGGTCAACCGGCAGTACGAGATCATGGGGATGCGCACGGGCCTCATGTCCGGCACCGACGTGGAGGCGATGTCCAAGCACCGTCCCGCCGCCGGCGAGTTCGGCCGCCGGGTGCGCGAGGAAGGCCTAAAGGCCGCCTTGGAGTGGCGCGACGGCCCCTTCGGCGATTTCCGCGCGGAGTACGTCACCAAGCACAAGGACCGAGCCTTGGCCGGTTCCGAAGGCAAGGAGACCAAGCCCGGAGACAGCGACTACAGCCGCTGACTCGGGACAGTTTCCTGAGCCTGGAGGGAGGGCGTCCCGCCCTTCCTCCGGGCCTAGCCGGAACTTGGGCGTGCCCGGTCGTTCACCCCCGCGTGGCCGTACTCACCTCGCTGCCGTCTGTTGCCGCTTCCGCCCGCTCAGCACGCACTTCGTTCAACGCGTCGAGCACCTCAGCGTGGCGGGTGCGGCTCAGGTTGTAGTGCGAGTAACACCATAGCGAGACCACCGCAAAGGCCGCGACCACCGGGCCATAGAGGACGCCCAGGCTGACGATGGTTTCGGCCGGCACGTCAGCGGCGGTCTGGATGTCGGCGCCCCTGGGCCAGCGGATAATGTCGAGGCCGATGCCGGCAATGAGGGTGCCGAATCCCGACGTCGCCTTGCCCGAGAACGAGATGGCGCCGAAGAAGATGCCCTCCTGACGCAGGCCCGACTCGAGCTCGTGCTCGTCGGCGACGTCCGCCATCATCGAGCCGAAGGCGATGAACGCCTGTTGCAGGATGAGCCCCTGGACGAACTTGGCGCCGATCAGGGCGGCAAGCAATGCGCCTTCGCCGTTGTCCGGGAACCAGCCCACCAGCCGCAGCATCACCGGCGCCACCTGAAAGACGGCCCACGCCGCCGTGCCGAGAATGAGGCCGAAGCGCTTGTCCGTGAGGCGCAATAGAGTGGGCGTCAGGAATACGCCCAGCACCAAGCCCACTACGGTCGTCAGCGACAGCACCAGCATGTGGCCGCCGGAAAGCTCCCAGAAGTACTGGTACATGTAGAGGTCCAGCGCGCTGTTGACGCCGGCCATCACGAACACGATGAGCACCCCGGCGAAGAGCCAGCGGAAGGAGCGGTTGGTGAGCCCCTCGCGCAGGTCCAGCGCAAGCTGCGTGAACGGATTGCGCTTCGGCTTTGCCGGCGGGTCCATCAGGAACGGGATTTCCCGTCGGGTGCCGTAGGCCGAGTAGATCACCGTCACCACCATGAACACGGCAAGGGTCAGCGCATAGGGCGTGTAGTTCTCCACGGCCAGGCGCCCGCCGTTGGCGTCGGCGAAGAACCAGCCGAAACCGAGGATCATCGCCCCTGCCGAGCCCACTGCGGCGAAGAACTGTCGGAACGCGACGATGCGGGTGCGCTCTTCGAAGTTCTCGGTCATCTCGGCGCCAAGGGCGAGATGCGGCACGTGGTAGAGCGTCATCGCCGCCCGCGTCAGGATGGCGAACAGCGACAGCCACAGGAAAAGCCCCCACTCGCCGAGCTCCTGCGGCGGCGAGAACAGCCCCACGAAGGCCAGCGCCAGCGGTATGGCCGAGGCATACATGAACGGATGGCGCCGACCGAGACGCGACTTCCAGTTGTCCGAAAGCGACCCAGCGAGCGGGTCGGTGACGGCGTCGAAGATGAGGGCGATGGCGAGCGCGAGACCGGCGAGAGAACCTGGCAGGCCCAGCACTTGGTTGTAGTAGAAGAGCACGAACAGCGCAAAGCCCGTGTTCTTCAGCCCCTCCGCCGCCTGACCAACGCCAAACGCGAGCTTGCTCGGAAACGGCACGATGCGATCGCGCGTTCTCTCCCCCGCCATATGCACGCCTCCCCGCAATGCCGGTCGATTCTATCCCCACCAAAAGCGGGCTTCGGAGGGAGGCCGGATGCCTTCCAGCCGCGGCCCGGCCCGCACATTCGCTGCGATCCGGTAAGCTCGCCGCTTCGCTTCCCACCAAGGACCGCTATGCCCAACCGTCGCATCCTCATCGAGTCGCTGCCACAGGATCGGCTCGCGCCCGAGAACTTCGCCATGGACACGACCGACGTACCCGAAGCCGGCGCTGGCGAGGTCTTGTGCCGCACCTTGGCGCTCACCGTGGGTGCCGGTCAACGCGCCGGCCTGCAGGGCAGCGCCAGCTACGCGGCAGCACCGGAAAGCGGGCGGGTGATGAACGGCACGGCGGTGGCGCGGGTTGAGGAGTCTCGTGCCGACGGCATTGCGGTGGGTGATCTCGTCACCTGTCCTTCCGGTTGGCAGGATTACGCGGTCCATGCCGCCAAGGCGGTAAACCGGGTAGAGGGTGGTGGCGATCCCGCTCACCACCTCGGCGTGTACGGAACGAACGGGCTCACGGCCTACTTTGGTCTGTTCGACCTTGGCGAACCGAAGGCGGGGCAGACCCTGGTGGTGTCTGCCGCGGCGGGTTCCGTAGGCCACATCGTCGGCCAAATGGCCAAGATCGTTGGCTGCCGCGTCGTGGGCGTGGCCGGAAGCGACGAAAAATGTCGTCTGCTCACCGAAGACCTCGGCTTCGACGCCGCCGTCAACTACCGCGACGCGAACTTTCGCGGTTCCTTCCGCGAGGCTTGTGGCGACGGCATCGACATCTACTTCGACAACACCGGCGGCGAAATCCTGGGCGGCGCCCTGCGTCGCATGAAGCCCCACGGCCGCATCGTCTGCTGCGGCGTGGTGTCGCAGTACGACACCGGCAACCCCGCACCGGGCCCACGCGGCATTCCGGGCCTGCTCGTCAACAACCGCGTGCGCATGGAAGGCTTCCTCGTCTTCGACTACGCGAGCCGCTACGGCGAAGGCAGGGCGCAAATGCGCGAGTGGGTGGAGTCCGGCCGGCTCAAGCCCCTGCAGGACGAGTTCCACGGCCTCGAAGAGGCCCCCAACGCCTTCATCGACCTCCTGGCCGGCGGCAACACCGGCACTCGGATCATTCGCGTGGCTGATTAGGCATCAGCGCGGTTCCGCTGGTGATCGTGTCCTCGTAGGGGCGACCCTTGTGGTCGCCGGTGTTTCCAAGCCAAAGGCCGTACAAGCGAACACGGGCGACCACAAGGGTCACCCCTACGAGAACTGGCGACCAAGGCTCGTATAATTGCCTCTCCGCCCACCGCCCGCCAAACCATGCCCAATTCGCTCGACAGTTTCGTGGACCCCGTGGCCGGGGCCCCTTGGGGCGAACTCGGCGCGGTGCGACGTGCGGCGCGGCTTGACGAGCGTTGGCACGTGGATGCCGTGCTCGGCTATCCGGTGGATGGTCTTGCCGACGACTACAGCAAGGCGCTTGGCCAGTGGCTGGACGACGAGGTGGTGCTCGACCTCACGTTCTCGCCCCCGCAAACCAGCAAAACCCCCGGCGCCGCCAACCTCATCGCGGTGGCATCCGGCAAGGGTGGAGTCGGCAAGTCCACCACGGCGGTGAATCTTGCGCTGGCTCTCGATCGCGCCGGAGCCAAGGCCGGCATCCTGGATGCAGACATCTACGGACCCAGCCAAGGACTGATGCTTGGCGTTGCCGAAGGGCGCAAGCCCGAGGTGAAGGACGGCAAGTTCTTCCTCCCCATCCGCGCCCATGGCATCGAGGCCATCTCCATGAGCATGATGGTGACCGACCGCACGCCTATGGTTTGGCGCGGGCCGATGGCGTCCGGTGCCCTGCAGCAGCTCATGGGGCAG
The DNA here is from genome assembly GCA_009839405.1 of Gammaproteobacteria bacterium. Classification (GTDB taxonomy): domain Bacteria; phylum Pseudomonadota; class Gammaproteobacteria; order Pseudomonadales; family Azotimanducaceae; genus VXYL01. Next base: position 2,232 of record VXPR01000047.1, on the reverse strand, counting down.
ACGGCCTGGGGCGACCTCGACTACCTGATCGTGGACATGCCGCCCGGCACCGGCGACATCCAGCTCACTCTCTCCCAAGCCGCCGCCGTGGGCGGTGCCGTAATCGTCACCACGCCACAGGAAGTGGCGCTGCTCGATGCACGCAAGGGCATCGAGATGTTCCGCAAGGTGGACATCCCCATCCTTGGCATCGTCGAGAACATGGCCTGGTTCGAGTGCGACGGCTGCGGCAAGGTGCACCACCTGTTCGGCTCCGGTGGCGGTGAGAGCGTCGCGCGGGAGTACGACGTGAGCCTGCTCGGTTCGTTTCCACTCGATCCCGCCATCCGCGAACAGACCGACGGCGGCACGCCGCCGGTGGCCGCAGAACGGGAAGGCAGCGTAACCGCGCTCTACATCGACTGCGCTCGCGGCGCCGCCAGTGCGCTTTGGCGCGCCAGCACCCAGGCAGCGCCAGCCCCTAGCATTTCCATCGACAGCCAATGACCATCAAGTCCGACCGCTGGATTCGCGACATGGCGCGTCGCGAACGCATGATCGAGCCGTTCGAGCCGCAGCAGGTTCGGCGCATCGACGGCGCGCGCGTGATCTCCTATGGCGTGTCGAGTTACGGCTACGACGTGCGCTGCGCGGCGGAGTTCAAGGTGTTCACGAACATCCATTCCGCCATCGTCGATCCGAAGAATTTCGACGAGCGCAGCTTCGTGGACGTCACGGGCGACACCTGCATCGTCCCCCCCAACTCCTTCGCCCTCGCGAGCACCGTGGAGTACTTCCGCATCCCGCGCGACGTGCTGACGCTGTGCGTCGGCAAGTCCACCTACGCCCGCTGCGGCATCATCGTCAACGTCACGCCGCTCGAACCGGAATGGGAAGGGCACGTGACGCTGGAGTTCTCCAACACCACCAACCTGCCGGCCAAGATCTACGCCAACGAAGGCGTGGCGCAGCTAGTGTTCTTCCAGAGCGACGAGGATTGCGAGACGACCTACCTGGACCGGGGCGGCAAGTACCAAGGCCAGAAGGGCGTGACGCCACCGAAGGTATAAACCGGCTATCCGCGCGGACAAGCCGTACCCTACGGGGAATGCGTTGCAACGCACCGACGGATTCGGCACGGGCCTCGTAGGGGCGACCCTTGTGGTCGCCCGTCTTGAATGAACCGAGGAATGCGTCGAAGCACAGCAGTTCGCGCAAGCGAACTGCCAACGCGCCCGCCACGGCGCGCAGGGACTACGGGGAATGCGTTGCAACGCACCGACGAACTCGGCACGGGTCCGTAGGGGCGGGGCTTGTCCCCGCCCGGGCTGAGCACACCGATGGGTTCGGCGGAAGGCGTTTTGGGCCCGGGCTCCTAGCCAAGCAGCAAATGCCCCGGCGGCACGCTCGCCCCGGCGGCAACCACCGTGCCGATGCGAGTCGCCGTCTCGCCGGCTCGCTGTGCCTCCGCGACAACTTGCGTCGCGTCCTGCGACGCCACGCAGAGGATGAAGCCGATGCCGAGGTTGAAGGTGCGGAGCATTTCCTGCTCCGCGACGTTCCCGGCCTGCTGCAGAAAGTGGAACACGTCCGGCCGCTGCCAGGCATCGAGGTCGATGTCAGCGGCCAAGTCCGAGCGCTCGCCAAGCATGCGCGGCACGTTCTCTACAAAGCCGCCGCCGGTGATGTGGCACATGCCTCGGATGCGCGGCGTCACCGCCCGCACCGCCTGGACATAAATGCGGGTGGGTGCGAGCAAGTCTTCGATCAGCCCCGCATCGCTTGCGCCACGATCGTCCAAGATACGGCGAACGAGCGAGTAGCCGTTCGAGTGCGGGCCGCTGGACGCAAGGCCGACAAGCACATCGCCAACCTCAATCGCTGCGCCGGTGACCAGCTCCTCCCTCTCCACCACGCCGACGCAGAAACCGGCAAGGTCGTACTCGCCGTCGGCATAGAACCCTGGCATTTCCGCCGTCTCGCCCCCGGCAAGCGAGCAGCCCGCCATCTCGCAACCCCGGGCAACGCCGCGAATCACCCGCTCGGCGACATCCACATCGAGCGCCCCTGTGGCGTAGTAGTCGAGGAACACAAACGGCTCCGCGCCGCTCACCAGCACATCGTTGGCGCACATGGCGACGAGGTCTTGCCCCACCGTGTCATGCCGGTCGTGTTCAGGTGTAATATAAAAATCGGACACTGGCGCCGAGAATTAAGGGGTATATCTAGGGGGGGGAGCGGACAGTTAATAAA